>DATEHX010000276.1:0-16241 GCA_035279345.1 Pyrinomonadaceae bacterium
TCCAAGCGGGACAATACCGGAAAGCTGATGCAGCTTGCGCAGGACAAAAGTCCGGCTCAACCGAATAGCCAAGAATGCGCTCCTTTGCTGTTAGAAAGCTTGAACATCGACGCCAGTCGACTTGATTCAGGCAGGTTGTAAATGAGTCTGAAAATAGCAGTTGAATTATATTGAGAAGTTGACGAAATGCAAAACACTGATCTGTGCCAACAGTCGTTGACAAAGCTGGCCGAAATGATTCGGAAGCGCGAGGTGTCGTCGGCTGAAGTGGTGGAAGCGCATTTGGAGCAGATTTCGCGTTTGAATCCGGCGTTGAATGCGATCGTGACGCTGGCGCCGGCCTTAAGCGATTTTTCGGAAGGGCCTTTGTGCGGAGTGCCGATCACGATCAAAGACACGATCGAAACGGCAGGTATTCGAACGACGAGTGGCTCGCGGCTCAGGGCGGATTACGTGCCGGAACGAGATGCGCCGGTGGTGGCGCGTTTGAAGGCCGCGGGCGCGATCATTTTGGGGAAAACGAATGCGGCGGAGATGGCGATGGATTACACGGCGGACAATCCGGTTTTTGGCCGCACCGTGCATCCCCTGGATCCGAAGCTCACGCCGGGCGGATCGAGCGGCGGCGAGGCCGTGGCGATCGCGACGCACATGTCGCCCGGTGGTTTGGGAAGTGACCTCGCGGGATCGGTTCGCATTCCGGCGCACTTCTGTGGAATCTGTGGATTGAAGCCGACGACTGGACGCGTGTCAGGTGAAGGACAATATCCGCCAAGCACTGGTCCATACGGTTTGGGAGCGGTGATTGGACCAATGGCGCGAACCGTTGCGGACCTGCGGCTGTTGTTCAGCGTGTTAAGTAATGAAAGGTACTTAGACAGGGATTTAAGAGGATCACGCTTCGCGTGGTACACCGATGATGGCGTTGTACCGGTGACGGATGAAACCGCACGTGCTGTAACAAATGCCGCCACGGCTCTCCGCGATGCCGGATTGATCGGTGAAAATCGACTTCCGCCACACGTTGAACGAGGTAACGAACTATGGCTGAAGCTATATTCGCGTGCCTCTGTGGTCCAACTCCGGCAGGCTTATGCGGGTCGCGAGAATGATGGCGGTTCGTTTGTTAGTTGGCGATTGAGAACAGCCGACGACGTGGCGCCGCCGACGTTGGACGAATACATCGCCAACTGGATGGAACGCGACCGTTTGCGTGAAGAGTTATTGCGCTGGATGGAAACCACGCCGCTCATCATCGCGCCTGTCGGCGCCATGCCGGCTTACGAACACGACACACTCAAGGTCACCGTGCAAGGCAAGACGATGGGCACGTTTCGCGCCTTCGGTTACGCGCAGGCTTTCAACGTTTTCGACCTTCCCGTAGCGACAGTGGCAGCGGGACGTTCAAAAGAAGGATTACCGATTGGAGTTCAGATCGTGGGACGGCCCTTTGCTGAAGAGATGGTTTTAGCGGTAGCGGAGATTGTGGAAGAAAGTGCTACTTAAGCCTGCGCACCCCGGACTTTTTTACCCATTTCCCTCAGGTGCTCAGCGGCGTGCTTGATTTCGCCCTGGGCGGTACCGGGAGTAATGATCTCTTCGGCGACCTGGCGGGCTTCGTCACTACTGAGCCTTGCTTTGACGTCGGTCCAATCGTCTCTGGGGAATTGGGCTATGAGGGTAAGCGCGTAGCCATCGGCAAAAGAGAAAGAATCCATTTTTTTCATACTCACTTTACGCTTACAACGTTGGTGAAGTTCAACTCCAAAAAGACTTTTAGCACCCTCGGCGGAGGCCTGTCAACGCCCAAGGCGCAGGCTTCACGGGGACTCCCCGGCGCTTACGTAGTGAATTCCGCTCAACGTCGGATACCCTGTGGTCTCCCCGTCGTCCCGGCCATCTGCCGAGTATTCCTTCACTAATTCGCGGGAAAGGCTCAATACGACCCCGTCCTTTTTGGGCGGCATCTCGATACTGAATGCCTCTCCTGTTTTTGCGTCTTTCCATAGCGCTATTGCGCGCGAAGCATTCGCCGCCGAGGGAGGTCTGCTTAATTCCGCCATGCCGATGCTGGTCAACGTCAGGACCGAGGAACCGGGATCATCGGCGAGCACCGTCGCGTAGCGTGCCGGCCAGCGCGACGGTAACTGTGGCCCATCCATCAGCAGGGCAATGACCAGGTTTGGGCCGACTGCGCGAACAAGTTCACTAATCGGATCTTGCCGCGCCAAATCTTCACAAATCAATGGGCAGACTGTTAACCAGTCGTCCAAAGCGACGAAGTTCAATTCCCGGCTTCCAACAGAGATGTGCTCCCACCACTTGGCCGCGACATCCAGGCAACTCCCCAATCCATATTGAACAATCTGTCGTTTATCCAGGCGCCAGCGGTGGTGCTTGTGCTGCGGACGTGATAACGGTTTTAGCTTAAACGGTACGTCAAAGCGCAGGTAGTTTTGCGCAGCCTTACCGCCATCTTCGGGAGTGTTGCGAACTCCACAAATCAGAAAAATGTTTTCCTTGATGAGTGCGTCGCTGATTTGGTCGCACTGTTTCGCCGTCAAGGCCAGTTCGGGAAAAACCACGCCGTCGATTCTGGAAACAGCTTTCCTCGCATTGACAACGAGCTGCTCCACTCGCTTCAGAACGTTTGCATCACGCGCTCGGCGAGATAGTTCCGGTCCGGCGTCTTCCGGTGGGTCATATTCGAAGAAGCCGAACTCTTTTGGTAAATCGCGTAGTACGGCGCGTTCCCGTTCGACTGACTTGATATGCGCCGGCGCAGCCGCCGCCGGCCACGGAACGAGCAGCAGATTAAGACAATGGCGTTCCGTGGGCAGACACTCCGTCCACCTGACGTTGACGTCGCCCGCGGGACAGAGCGCCAGATTGAGCGTCAGGGAACGAATGGTGATGCCACTTTGTGGGGTATGAAGTTTCGGTAAGACTCTGACCGTAGACTGATGAACTAGTTTGCATAACGTCGAGACTTCCTTCTGCTGTGCGCACTCCAGCAGTCTTAGCGCAGCCTCTTTCCTAAGCGGGCTCGACGTAATCCCGGGAGGCAACGGCCGGCCCACCCCGATGCAAGCTTCATCCGCCGCCGCGCACAACTGTATAAGCATGCAGCAAAGCGTTTTGTCCTCGCAGAGATCCTGAACTAAAGTGGTTCGCTTGAGTAGCAGACTGCCATACCAGTCCTTCACTTTTTGAGGCACTTCTTGTCGTTTCTCACTCCAATCCGTGCCTATCTGCTTCATCTCCGCGGTCCATTTCTCGAGCTCTCCCTCCCTGTCCCAGCCGGACACGGCGTGAGAATAAGCGCCGGACCGCGAGAGCAACGCCGCGACAATCGCAAAAACGTCAGGTGGCCAGGTCAGGAACTCCGGTTCTGCCCAAACCGACGGTGCGATGTATTCGCAAAACTGCTCAACAGTCAGTCCTTTAGGCTTTTCGATTTCACCACTCATCGAACACTCAAGGACGCAAGGATAAGGTAGTGCGTGAGAACGGCGGGAGTTTAGCACATGAGCCACCTAATCGCGATATAATCCGCGAAACTTGTGGGAAGGGATCACTTATGGAACCAGTTGCTTCTGCCCTGGGGTTTCTGTTCTTCGGCTTCATGGCGATCGTGTTGTTGGTCATCGCCGCCAAGACCATCAGAATTGTGCCTCAAGCTACCGTGATGTTGGTCGAACGCCTTGGCAGGTTCGATAAAGTTGCCAGCAGCGGCCTCAACATCCTCGTGCCGTTTCTCGATAAGCCGCGCGCCGTTTATTGGACCAACACGCGGCCTGGATTGACTTCAATCGATCTGCGCGAACAGTACATCGACCTGCCGCCGCAACCGGTTATCACGCGCGACAACGTCACGATTCACGTGGACTCCGTCGTCTACTGGCAGATCACCGATCCGGTGAAAGCCGTTTACGAGATGAACGATCTCGTCGGCGGTATCGTGCAGCTCACCATCACCGGCATGCGCGCGGTGATGGGCGACATGGACCTGGACCACACGCTTTCCCAACGCGATCAGATCAATTCGAAACTGCGTCTGATTCTTGATGA
This sequence comes from Pyrinomonadaceae bacterium, assembly GCA_035279345.1. Classification (GTDB taxonomy): domain Bacteria; phylum Acidobacteriota; class Blastocatellia; order Pyrinomonadales; family Pyrinomonadaceae; genus PSRF01. The sequence goes on from DATEHX010000276.1 coordinate 4,072, forward strand.
GGCAACTGACAAGTGGGGCGTGAAAGTGACGCGCGTTGATGTGAAGAACATCAATCCTCCGGAAGACGTGCGCATCACGATGGAGAAACAGATGACGGCTGAGCGCAATCGACGCGCGCTCGTGTTGCAAGCCGAAGGCGATCGGCAGGCGGCGATCACGCGTGCCGAAGGTGAGAAGCAAGCGGCTGTGACTCGTGCGGAAGGTGAAAAACAGTCGGCGATTCTCGCGGCGGAGGGCGCGGCCCAGGCGCGTCTGCGTTCGGCGGAAGCTGAGTCGGAAGCGATCGCTCGTGTCGCAAATGCGATTCCCGGTGGCGATCCGGCTCACTACATGATTGCGACGCGCTACATCGACAGCATGCGCGACATGACGCGCACGAACAACTCGAAAGTGATCTTCATGCCGATGGAGACTTCAGCGATGTTGGCGAGCATCGGCGCGATCAAGGAAGTGCTTTCACAAACCGGCGAGTCGAGTGGCGAAAAAGAGAACCCGCCGCCACCGCCCCGGCCACGCGAACTGCCGCGGTAAAGTCGGCACGGATGAACACGGAGAACACGGACAGAACAAGGCAGTGGCGGATGTTCTGTGCGTTTGAGTTGCCGGAGGCTGTGCGGTCACGGATTGATCAGCACAGTCGTAAGGTGCGTGAGGCGGCGCCGGATGCGGCCGCGAGTTGGAGCAGGCCGGAGAACGTTCATTTGACGATGAAGTTCTTCGGCAACGTGGACCAGGCGCGGGTGCCGGCGATCTCGGCGGCGGCGGCTCGAGTGGTGAAAGAGTTTTCGCCGATTCAGATCGAGGTAGGGAAGACAGGAGTTTTCCCGCGGCCGAGCCGTCCGCAAGTGTTGTGGATCGGAATCGACGATCGGTCAGGTGCGCTTTCGAAACTGCAAGAGCGTTTGGAAGGTGAATTTGCGCTTGAAGGATTTCCTAAGGAGGACCGCGCGTTTCGCCCACACCTCACGATCGCGCGTATTCGCAGGCCGCAGAACGCCAACCAACTCGCGGAAGTCCATCTGGGTTTTGAATTCAGCGCCGTCGCAGTGCGTTTGTCTGAATTGATCCTGTTCCGCAGTGAGCTCAATCCCAAAGGCTCGAAGTACACAGCGATCTCACGGCATCAGCTCGAGCGTTAGCGTTTCCTTCGCGGCTTTGGTAACTGCCGCCGCGCTGAACGGAAACTCACGCGGCGTTACGGCGCGCCAGTCCGCGAGTTGATCGGCCCAGTGTGGACTTTTCGGTAAACCCGATTGGCCGAGCGCGATCCCCTGTTGCGTCTTATCCAGATCACTCAGATCCGCGATTAGCCGCATCGAAACGGACGATCCCACATTCACGGTCGCACCCAACAATCCGCCCGTACCGTTTTGTGGAAACGGAGGCACCGTGAACTGCGCACCGATGAAGGGCGCGCCGCTCAGCGGATGTGGGAAACGCGCTTTAACCATCTCACCCCAGGTCCATTTGGTCTCGTCGGCGCCAAGAGTGCGTTTGAGGTTTGCGATGGCTTCGTCAAAAGACAAACGCATCAGGTCTTCGTAACTCGCTGTTTCCTTCGGCAACCACTCCGCGGGACGTTCCTTGATGATGTGATCGAGCGTCGTGTCGAAGTTGCTCCACTGGTAGTTCCTCACCAAATCCGGACCAAGCGCGCCCGCGAGAATCTTTGAACGAAACGTCTGGCGCATTTGCGACACGATCGGCGCAACGGTTGATTCAGCGTTGACGCGTCCGTCCCACTTCTCAAACGCATCGAGCGTTGCGCGAAGTTTCTCATCGGTATCCGTCAACTTCGGCCGCAATAGTCTCACCGCTTCCCGTGCAAACAACACACCGGCGATCGAATACACGTCGCCGAGGATGCGCCGGAAATCTTCAATCGAGTGCTTCGGCTTTTCGTTGAGCAGATCGAAGATGCGGCGTGCGCGGTACGGTTGTGCCCATGAGTTCGTCAGGAAGTAGGGATAGTCCATTCCGACGATCCGCTGGTTCGCGGTGACGATGATCCCCGATGGCGGATCGTAAACAGTAGGAAGCTTGGCGATCGGAATGTAACTGGTCCACTCACCGGCGTCGGTCGATCCGTCGTAAGGCACACTGCCGTCGCCCGACTTCCTGATCGGCACGATACCCGCGGCGTGATAACCGATGTGTCCATCGACGTCTGCATAGACGATGTTTTGCGTTGGCGCGGTGAACGATTCGAGCGCGGTGTTGAACTCTTTCCAGTTACGCGCGCGATTCAACGCGTACTGGAGATCCGGCCGGTTCAGCTTGGGATCGAGCGCGGTCCAGCGCAGTGCGTAGCGTTTGCCGTCGGCTTCGAAAATGATTGGCCCATGACGTGTCACTGTGACTTCATGCGTCACCGTGTCGAATTCGGAAGACGTGAATCCTTTACGAACCTTGATCTGCTCCTGGCGTATGACCGCGTCCTGCCAGCCCTGCGGCGTTTGGTAACGTTTCGGGTTCGCCGCATCAAACCTCTCGATATAGAGGTCCTGTACGTCAGGTCCGACGTTGGTAAAGCCCCACGCGATGCGATCGTTGTGACCGATGACGACTCCGGGAATGCCCGGTGCCGTGATACCAGCGACGCGAACGCCAGGACCGCTCAGGTGGACCATGTGCCAGATCGAAGGCGCCGTCGGGCGCAGATGCGGATCGTTTGCCAGCAGCGGTTTGCCGGTAACGGTGTGGCTTCCGCTGATCACCCAATTGTTACTCGCGGCCAAGCCGTCGGCGTAGAGACCGATACGATCTAACGCCGCCGCGGCGATCGAATGATTGTGGGCGAGCGCGGCTAATGCTTCACGCGACACTGGAATGTGCGCCGTCTTTGTCGCTGCGGGTCTGGCTTTCGTGTCTCTGCCGACGACAAGCACGTCGATTGGTGATGTCGACGTCAACAAAGCGTTGCGTTTTTCCGCAGGTAACGAAGACAACGCCTGGCGCATTACGTCGAGCCGCCACGTGTCGGATAAGGCTTCGAAAAATATCTTGCCGATGATGAACGAATCTGCCGGCGTCCACGGGCGAAAGCTGTATTGGAGTATTTGAAATTCCGGCGGCAACGACTTCGCGTCGAGCGACGCGGCATAAGCATTAACGCCGCGCGCGTAGGCTTCGAGTATCGCTAAAGACTTCGGCGACGCCTGGGCCACTTCCGCTTCGGCAGCCTGCGCAAAGCCGTACGTGCGATGCAGTTTGTCCTGGTCCAACGCGACGTTGTTGGGTCCAGCGCCTAACACTTCGGCGAGTTCACCGCGCGCGGTACGCCGAAACAGATCCATCTGCCACAAGCGATCCGCCGCCGTCGCGTAACCCTGCGCGAAATAGAGATCCTCGTCGTTTTTGGCGTCGATGTAAGGAATGCCACGCTCGTCGCGCGTAATCGTCGCCCGCTCTTTCAGACCCTTGATCTTTACCGACGGTGGCGATTGATTGTGCGCAGTAGAGGGAGCGAGGAGAAAAGCGAAAACGAGAAGGAAGATTAGAAGTCGTCGCATGAGTGCGGATACTAGCACATCGCCATCGCAGGCTAGCCGCAAAGAAGCACAAAAGGCACAAAATGTCTCGAAGGATTCCTTGTGCTTCTTGTGCCTCTTTGTGGCTCCGCTTAACGTTTGATTATCGGTAACTCAATCCGCGAAAAATGAACGTGTCTTTGTCGTGGCCGACAATCGCGACGCGCAAGCGATGCCCCTTCTTAACCAGCACCGAGATCGGTTGGGGGTGGAATCTCAACTTCGCCACTTCGCGCTCAGTGTGCGTCGAAGTAATAAAAAGACTCACGACCGGATGACGCGTCATGGTGATGATGGCGGGAATCGTTGTGTCAGCCGGAAGATCTTTCGGTAACACTAACTGCACGGCGATCTTCACGCCATCGCGCATGGTCAGATAGAAAAGCTGGTTCGTCTCGCCATATAGACCTCAGAACTTATTAGATAGAATTACAAGACTCACAGGAGTTCGAAACAACCACGTTTGAGTCCAAGCCCAAGCTTTAGCTTGCCCTGTCAGACAGCCTAAAGGCTGAACTCAGACGCCGCATCTTGTTCATTCTGAAATCCTGTCCAGTAAACACCGCGACTGCTGCAGATGGCCAGCTGCGAAGTCGCCTATCTGCCAGGCTTTTCCGAATCGAGCTCCTTTCACCGCGCCTTCAAACGCTGGACCGGCGTCACGCCGAAAGAGTTCCGAAATTGAAGAATCTTCCATAATAAATATTCGTTGACACGAATGGTCCTATTGCCTTAAGGTGCTGCCCTCCCCAACCATGATGTTGAGTGGTCCTTCCCAACCCCACTCGGCGGCAATCTAAAACGAATTAACTGCGCTGCTCTACAGTTGGAGTGTGAGCATAGGAGCTCGATATGTTGTCGTTAGCCTCTCGTCGCGTTTTTACTGCACTACTGCTCACGTACTCGTTTGCAATCTCATCGTTTTCCCCCTTGGCAATCTCACTAAGAGCGGGACGAAGCGTGAAATCCAGTCGTTCAACGCAGGAGCATGCGAATGCAGCGCATCGTGCGGGCGAACTGCTGGTCCGATTCCGCCCGGGAGTTTCTAATCGTGACAAAGAAACGATTCGCGCGACGTATGGGGCGCGAATGAAAAAGGATCTGCGCGGTGAATCAGGTATTGAGAAGCTGGAGGTATCGCCAGGCGGCGACGTGCGGTCCGCTGCAACGCAAATGTTGCTTAGCGGGCAGGTCGAGTTCACCGAACCAAACTTTGTGATCGCGAAGGACGATGTGATTGCGAATGATGCGCGCTTTAACGAGCAGTGGGCGTTGCGAAATACGGGCCAGAACGATGGTCAATTCGGTTCAGACGTGCACACTACCGGCGCATGGGAAACCACTACGGGATCAAAATTCACTGTGATTGCGGTGATCGATAGCGGTATCGACTTCACGCATCCTGACCTCGCCAACAATCAGTGGCTCAATCCGGCGCCAAACGTGAATGGCGACGTGCATGGCTGGGACTATGTCGATGACAGCGCGCAGATCACGGACGAACAGGGCCATGGCACCGCAATCGCCGGCATCATTGCCGCCGAAGGAAATAACTCCTTGGGAACCACGGGTGTGATGTGGCGCGCGAGTCTGATGAGCCTGCGCGTGTTGGACAACACCGGCACCGGTGATGTTGCGAACGCGATTGAAGCGATTGATTATGCGGTTGCGCATGGGGCACAGGTAATCAACCTGTCCTGGGGCACGAACGGCGAGTCTCTTGCGCTGAAGGAGGCAATCGAACGAGCGCTCAGGCGCAATGTGATAGTGGTTTGCTCCGCAGGTAACGGTAGTCGCGATCTCGCGGCTGGTGCTTATTATCCGGCTTCTTTTGATCTGAAGAACTTAATCAGTGTCGCCGGTACGGACAATCACGATCGCCTTGCTTCGTGGTCCAACTGGGGTGTAAAGAGCGTTACTGTTGCTGCGCCCGGAACGAACATCCTCACCACTCAGCGGGGTGGCGGCTACTGGAACGTGAACGGCACATCCGCCGCAGCTCCAATCGTGGCAGGCATCGCAGGTCTAGTGAAGACGTTTCGACCAGGAGTGACTGCACAAGCCGTGGCACGCGCAGTAACCCAAGGTGCACGCAAAACTGTGTCGCTGTCGGGCAAAGTAGCCAGTGGAGGTGTAGTTAATGCGGAAGATGTGCTCGCGAAAGCACACGGAGCCGCAAGTCAATCTCCCGCCTTTCCGCACCTGGGGCAGGGCCATGCGGGTAACGGACCCAGCGGCAGCTTTAACGGCCCGCCACCGCCAATCACCACCGGAGTGCCTGGCACAAACTTACCAAACATCACTGAACTGCGTAACGCAAAGCCGCAGGAAAAGGCCAAAGCTCCGATTGAAGCAAACCTTCCGTGCGCTGACTGTGATCCCTCCGGGGGTAGCGGTGGCGCCGGTAATTATCCGGCGGGCGACCCAAATTTTTCGACCGCCCGGAGCAGACCAGCGAATGAGACTGGCGAGCCGGGAGTGGATCTGGGTTCGCGAAACTTCAACTGGAGCGCGCCACTGCTCTACTTGCGCGGTCGGGCCGGTTTGGATTTGAGCCTGACACTCTTCTATAACTCGCTGGTGTGGACCAAAGACGGTTCGCTTATAAAGTTTAATGGCGATTTGGGTTCACCAGCACCCGGCTTTAGTCTTGGTTTGCCCAAATTACAACAGCGATTCCTGAATTCGCAGACAGGAATTCACGCCTACATGTTGGTCACACCAGCCGGAAGTAGAGTCGAACTGCGACAGGTGGGCTCGTCTAGCATTTACGAGTCGCAGGACAGCAACTATACGCAGTTAGATATTACCGACCCGAACGCTCCGGTGGTGCGCACCACTGACGGCACTAAGTTCAAGTTTATTCCGGTCGCGATCAACAGTGAGTACCGCTGTGAGCGGATCACGGACCGAAATGGTAATTACGTCTCGGCTAGCTACAACTCCAGCAACGGGCACTTGGAGGATCTCACAGACACACTGGGGCGCTTAGTTGATTTTGTATATGACGGTAGTGGCAACCTGCAGGCTATCCGGCAAACGTGGAATGGTACAGCACATGATTGGGCCACGTTCGACTACGGGCAAGTTACTGTGTTCCCACAATTCGTTAGCACCCTATCGGTGAATGGTCCTACTAACAACAATACGACTGTTCTGACGCGAGTGAATTTTCACGATGGGACTTACGTTACGTTTGAGTACAACGCTGCTTTCGCTCAGGTGAAGCGCATTAACCGTTACGCGACTGACGGGCATCTACTCTCTTACATCTCTTACAACGTGAGTTCTGCAGCCGGGCAGGATGATTGCCCACGCTTTACCGAGCGGAAGGATTGGGCCGAGAACTGGAACAACGGTGACGAGGCCGTGACCAGCTACAGCGTTTCCGGAAGCTCCTGGAGCCAACAAACTTTACCTGACGGAACGATATACAAAGAGATTTTTGCCACCTCAGGATGGCAGAGTGGGCTGACTATCACAACGGAAGTTTGGTCCGGCGGCGTCAAGAAGAAATGGACCAGTATCGCGTGGACACAGGATGATACCGGGTTAAGTTACCAGAAGAATCCCCGCGTGACTGAAACGAACGTCTACGATGCGGAAAACAATCATCGGCGTATGGTGTTCACCTATTACCCCACGAGTTCGTTCAGTTTGCCAATGGGTACTTATGAGTACGCGGCGGATGGAGTGACGCTCCTGCGGCGGACGCACACCAATTACAATCTGAACTCAGTCTACATCGATCGGCGCATTATTGGCCTTCCTTCCGGGAAATATGTGTTCGATGGCAACGACAACTTGTACAAATTTGATGTATTTGACTACGACTACGGTGGCGGTTGCCTGAGTGATACGCCGCAACCGGCCATTCGTCACGACTCGGCTTATGGTGTTAGTTTCCTGTCTGGCCGCGGTAATCTCTCACTTGTTCGTAGGGCTAACGTCAACGATCCTGCGAATCAATGGCAGAATACTGTCTACTGTTACAACACAACTGGTTCAGTGACTACCATCACTGACCCGCTCTCGCGATCAATCTCGTTCAGTTATATAGACGCCTTTTCGGACGCCGTGAACCGCAACACGTTTGCCTATCCGACCACAGTTACTGATGCTGATGGCTTTCAGGCGAAAACGAAGTACAACTTTGACTTCGGCGCGAGCACGTGGATTCAAACTCCCTCTCCTAACGCTGGCCAGACAGCGCCCACGCGAACGATGACTTACGACAGTGCAGCGCGGCTCCAACAGATAACTAATGGAGTGAATGGTGCGTACGTGCGTTGGGTCTATCCCAGCGGTAGCACGTCGGTGCAGACCTTCAGCACTGTCGTTGCTGGCGCGGGCGAGGCGTATTCAGTTGCCGTCCTGGACGGCGCCGGACGGGTTCGTGCTACAGCAGCGGACCATCTCGGTAGCACCGGCCTTTATAGTGCGCAGCATTTCGTCTCCGACAAGATAGGGAGGCTGGTGCAGCAGTCTAATCCGACCGAGGTCAATGCGAGTTGGACTCCTGTTGGTGACGACACCGCATGGGTTTATACAGTTCAGGCGTATGACTGGAAGAGTCGGCCCACGTTGACGACACTGCCCGATGGCTCCACGCGCGAGAATATCTACGGTGGCTGCGGTTGTGCAGGCGGTGAAGTCACAACAGTCAGAGATGAACGCGGCCGGCGCCGTAAGTACACCAAAGATGTGTTAGGGCGTTTGAAGCAGGTTGATGAGTTGAATTGGAACCAGACGGTCTATGCAACCACTTCTTATACTTACAACCCGCTCGATCAGGTAACTCAGATCAATCAGGCCGGACAGTTAAGAACTTTCGTTTACGACGGCTACGGACGTCTTGCAACCCGCACGACTCCAGAGCAGGGAGCCACGATTTACAGCTATTTTGCTGATAACACTGTGCAGACGATCACGGACGCGCGCGGCGCTACGACAACATTTAGTTACAACAACAGGCGGCTGGTCACAGGTATTACTTATGGTGTGCCCGGAGGAGTCGCCGCTACGTCAAATGTTACCTATGGCTATAACTCGGCCGGGGATCGAACCTCAATGACTGACGGCCTCGGCTCAGTAAGTTACGTTTACGATCAACTCTCACGATTAACTTCTGAGACTCGAAGCTTCACCGGAGTGGGCTCCTATGCCTTGACGTACAGCTACAATTTAGGAGGAGAATTAACCTCGATCACCAATGCCTGGGGAGCGCAGGTGGGCTACAACTATGACAAGACGGGCCGGGTCTCGAGCATCTCGGGGTCGGGCTACGGTGGCGTATCGAGTTATGTGAGCAGCCTGTCGTATCGGGCGTTTGGGTTGAAGCAGATGAGTTACGGCAATGGACGCACTTTATCCCTACAGTATGACACTCGTCTGCGACCAACGAGCTGGAGTATTCCGGGTGTGCTGCGTATGCAATACGGATACGCCTGGGAGAACAGTGGGCGCGTCGAGTTCGCACGGAATCAGGATGATGAAACGCTGGACCGGTACTTCGCTTACGATCAGGTGGGCCGCCTATTTGTGTCTCGCTCAGGAAATGAGGCACGCCTCGCGGTTGGGGAGCAGGTGCCGCTGCTTTATAACGGTCCATATTCGCATAATTATCTCTATGACCAATGGGGCAACCTTACCGCGCGAGAAGGATGGGGTGGTGACAATCCGGTGTTCACGGCCACTTACACAAACAACAAGCGCGATGGCTTGACCTATGACGCAGCCGGTAATCTCACAAATGACGGCGGACTAAATTACACCTACGACGCCACCGGTCAGCAGGCCACCGCCAGTTACAGCGGTTATCTCTTGCAGCAGTATTACGATGGCAATGGATTGCGCGCGAAAAAGAATGAGAACACTGCAATTACTTACTATCTGCGCAGCACTGTGCTCGGTGGGCAAATAGTAGCCGAGATTAGCAGCAGCGGTACGCTGCAACGCGGCTACGTGTACCTCGGTGGTGAGTTGTTGGCGGTGCAGCAGTCGAATGCTGTCTCGTGGGTACATCAGGATCCGATCGTTAAGTCAAAGCGCGTTACCAATGGTTCTGGAGTGGTGGTGAGCACAATTGAACTCGACCCATGGGGTGGCAACACTAATCGAAATAACAACGCCGCCTTCCAACCTCAGGCATTCACCACCTACACCCGCGACAGCATTGCTGCGGACGACGCGATGTTCCGCCGCTATAACCGCTGGTGGTCACGTTTCGATCAGCCCGATCCGTACGACGGCAGTTACAATTTGGCTAATCCGCAGTCGTTCAATCGTTACGCATACGTCAATAATGATCCAGTTAACTTCGTAGATCCGAAAGGATTAGATCCTGATGAGGAGCCACCGCCAGGTCCGTTGGATCGAATTATCACCAACACACGGGACCGGGCATATACTGGGGTCTTCGGGGGCGGCGATACTGGAATAACCATAGAGGATCCAACTGGCGGTGAAGGCGGCGACTTTGATCTACCGGGAATTACCAAGTCAATCGACGCACGTATAGCCGAAGATGATTGCGCCCAATTTGCAAAAACGGTTCTCGACCAACTGTCAGGAGGAAAAGGTCCCACTCTAGAGGAAACGGCCAACGCGTTTTTTAATCAAAACCATGATTTATTCACTCGGACACGTCCTGACGGGAGCCGCGGTGAAGCTACGGCCCTCGGCACTCTGAAAAAGTCAAAGGCAACTATGTATCTTAGGAAGTCCGAACCCAACGAACAAACCAGCAGGGATGCTCACAACGTCATACAGGAGTTATTCCATTTTGCCGGTAAGGGATTTGGTGGTTATTCCGACGAGCAACTGGCAAGAGCCGTCACGAAGACCAAATATAAAAACACGGAAACTGCCGCTTTCCCTGACGGTACAGCTAATATTTTTGATAAGCGGTATATACCCGGTGATTGGGGAGATGAAGACGGCTACAGTACATATTTCCATGCAATCTCAAGTCGTTATTGCGGAATTTTGCAGCCCAATACGTACAGGAATCTGCGGTAGTGAGTAGCGTCCATGAAACCCTCAATCTCACAGTTATTACTTGTGCTCATGTTGACCTTCTTGCCACAAGTGGCGTTCGCCAAGGACTGGCAAGGAGTCGTGCCACTTAAAACAACGCGCGCGGAAGTTGAAAGTCGCTTCGGGAAGCCAGACAAATGGGGATATTACAACATCAAAAATGAGCGCGTCAGTTTCGAATACGGCGATCAGTGTAAAGGTCTATATCTCGCCTTGGGCGTAGATAATTGTAAGTGCCTCACTGGCGCGGACGCGGTAATGTCAATCTTTGTTGAGCCGACAACAAAGCGAAGGATTTCAGCTCTGAAGCTTGACCTGAAGAACTACAGGAAGACTCCAATCAGTCCATTTCCTCAAACCTTTACGTATACTAATTCAGCGGAGGGCATCGTCTACACTGTTGATGAATCGGAAGGTGAGGTGATGCATATCACTTATTATCCCTCAGCGGCTGACTGTGAAGACATCATTACGAAGAGGACCCCGGCGAATCGAAATTCGTGGCGTGGGCTGGTACCGCTGCACTCTGCTCGCAAAGACGTGGAAAGATTGCTTGGAACTGCTCAGCGTGATCGGAGCACAGAGGTAACGTACGAAACTGATCATGAGAGCATCGTCGCACAATACTCTGCGGGAAACTGCGACGCATCTCCCCGGGGGTGGAATGTTCCGAAAAATACGCTCATTGAGCTGGTCATTAACCCTAACCCCAGTTTTCTTCTGAAAGAACTTAATTTGGATCCTTCTCGCTATGCCCGAAGTGAAATCTTCCCTTATACCGAAATTGATAACCCTCCAAGAGTGTGGTTGTACATCGATAAGAAAAACGGCATCAGCATCCGGACCCAGTCGAGTGCTCGTGGCGGCCGTGGTGAAGAGTTGGTCGTCAGTATCATTTATTCACCAGCGCAAAAAGATGAGAAGCTTCGCTGCGGAAAAGAGTAGAACAGATTATTGACGCTGCGTGAACCGGGGCCTTAGAATCCAACGACATGAACTCGTTCACCCGAATCTTGTTTGTTGCCCTGTTGCTCTGTTTCGCTCAGGTCGCGCAGGCGCAGCAGCGGCCGCTGCTGACTGAAGACGTCGACATCATTCCGCCCGGAACCATCCGTATCGAGGCGGGCATCGATTTCATGCAGGGCGCGAAGTACACTGTCTCAGGTATTCGCGGCGACCTGACGCGCGTGGGCGTTATCGGTATCAACTTCGGCATGGGACCGAATGTTGAATTCCAGATCGAAGGCGTCGCGCAGAATTTTGTCAGCATCAACTCGCGCGGACCGTCAGCAATTCCCCTCAATCTCGCGCCCGGCGCCAACTCCACCAACGATACCGGCGATTTCACGATCTCCGCGAAATTCAAACTTCGCAACGAAACGCGTCGTGGTCCATCGCTCGGTTTTCGTTTCGGTGTGCAATTGCCAAACTCGAGCCAGGGAACCGGCATCGGCATTAACCAAACAAACGCTTACGGCCAGGTTCTCGTCGGCAAGAAATTCGGCCAGGACGGGCGCTTCAACACGTTTGGCAATCTCGGCATCGCGATTCTGACCGCGCCGACAGAGCTGTTTTCGCAAAACGACGTCATTACCTACGGC
>DATEHX010000277.1:0-2382 GCA_035279345.1 Pyrinomonadaceae bacterium
CGCTTTAACGACCGGTTTTATTGTAACGTAACGCAACCGCCCAGCTTCGACGGAACGACTCTCACTTACGTCGATCTTGATATTGATGTCCTGGTCGAGTCTGACTTCTCCTACCGGATTCTCGACCTCGAAGATTTCGAATCTTCTCAGTACCCGGCTGAGGTTCAGCAAAGCGCGCGGCAGGCTCTGAAAGAACTGATCAGTTTGGTTGAAACAAGGTCGTTTCCGTTTGATGAGTAAACAACAACCGAAACCATCCAAATCACGGCTAGATACGCTGCGCGAACGCAGTTCCGCGGCGGAGCAAGGCGGGGGCGCAGCGCGCGTTGAGAAACAGCACGCGGCCGGAAAGATGACCGCTCGCGAGCGGATCGAATTTCTGCTCGATGAAGGTTCGTTTGAAGAGTTTGACAAGCTCGTCGTGCACCGTTCGCGCGACTTCGGTCTCGACAAACAGATCTATCCTGGCGACGGCGTGGTCACCGGTCACGGTTTGATCGATGGACGGAACGTTTTTGTTTTCGCACAGGACTTCACGGTGTTTGGCGGTTCCCTTTCCGAGACGCACGCCGAGAAGATCTGCAAGGTGATGGATCTCGCGATGAAAGTCGGCGCGCCGATCGTCGGCTTGAACGATTCGGGTGGCGCACGTATTCAGGAAGGCGTCGTCAGTCTCGGTGGTTACGCCGACATCTTTTTGCGCAACACGCTCGCGAGCGGAGTCGTGCCGCAGATCAGTTGCATCATGGGGCCGTGCGCGGGTGGCGCGGTTTACAGTCCGGCCATCACGGATTTCAACGTGATGGTGAAAGACACGTCCTACATGTTCATCACTGGGCCGGACGTGATCAAGACCGTCACGCACGAAGAAGTTTCGAAGGAAGCACTCGGCGGAGCGTTGACGCACAATACGGTCTCGGGCGTCGCGCATTTTGCGGCGGACTCGGACGAGCATGCTTTGAGAATAGTTCGCGAGTTGTTGTCGTTTGTTCCGTCAAACAACATGGAAGATCCACCGGCGATCGTGGCGAGCGATCCGATCGATCGCGCGGAGCCGAAGTTGAACGACATCGTTCCGGAAGCGTCGAACCAGCCTTACGACATTCGCGAAGTCATCAATGCGGTGGTTGATGATGGTTACTTTTTCGAAGTGCAGGAACTGTTTGCGCCGAATCTCTGCGTCGGGTTTGCGCGGCTTGGTGGACGCGCGGTCGGTATCGTTGCGAATCAGCCAGCATACCTCGCGGGCGTGTTGGATATCGCGGCGTCGGTTAAAGGCGCGCGGTTCGTGCGGTTCTGCGACTGTTTCAATATTCCGCTCGTGACGTTTGAAGATGTGCCTGGTTTTCTGCCGGGGGTTTCGCAGGAGCACGGCGGCATCATCACGCACGGTGCGAAGCTGCTGTACGCGTTTGCCGAAGCGACCGTGCCGAAGGTGACGGTGATCACGCGCAAAGCTTATGGCGGCGCTTACTGCGTCATGGCGTCGAAACACATCCGGACCGACGTGAATTTTGCGTGGCCGTCCGCGGAGATCGCAGTGATGGGTGCCGAAGGTGCGGTCGGGATTCTTTATCGCCGTGAATTAAGTGAGGCGCAGGACAAAGAGGCAGCGCGCAAAGCCAGGATTGTCGAACTCGAAGATAAGTTTGCAAATCCTTACATCGCAGCCGAAAGAGGCTTTGTTGACGAAGTGATCGAACCCGCACAAACGCGGCCGAAACTCATCCGTGCCTTGTCCTTGTTGGAAAACAAGCGCGACACAAACCCGCCCCGCAAGCACGGAAACATTCCACTTTAAGCCACAAAAAAGCACAAAAGGTGGCCTTAGTCGTGTTCGGTAGGCTCGAATGAGATCAGGCGTGCTTGCGGGTCGAAAGTGATCTTGAACGGGAACAATGCTCTGCGTCCGAGGATGTTCGGAGTGCCCGGCGCCACGCCGCTCAGGACGTCTGAAGGAACTCCGTTAAGAACCAACGCACCGATACTCACACGCTGCGGCTCGATCTCCTGCGATTGAACTCGACCGCCACCTAAATCATGCCGGTTCTCAACGTCAGCATGGCTACGACCGCCAACTACGCGGCCGTCAGTCAGAGCCAAACCAAATCCCGATCCCGTATCGATCAGCGCGAGACGGCCATCGCTGAGACGGACAAACGGTCGATTGTTCCCTGCCTCGCGCACCCAACGCACGACCGCGCCACCACGCGGCACCTGATCCAGGCGCACGCCTCCGGACGCTGGATCAAAAACGCGCAATTCTCGCTGCGGTAAGTCAACGGAATACCCGAGCGGACTGAAAACGTCGGTCGGATCGAGTATGCCGTCGATCGAACCCGGAAGACTCGCGACAACAGCCGCCACGGCTTTGGTATTGAT
>DATEHX010000278.1:0-18388 GCA_035279345.1 Pyrinomonadaceae bacterium
CACCGAGGCGTTGAAGCAGAAGTATGACCTGACGAATCTCGAACTGCGGCAGCTACCGATCGAGAGTGCGAGTGATCTGAATCAACAGTTCGACATGATTGTTTGCACCGGCGTGTTGCATCACCTCGTCGATCCCGACGCGGGTCTGCGTTCACTCGCAACGTTACTAAAGCCGGACGGGGCGATGTACTTGATGCTCTACGCATCTTACGGCCGAACCGGTGTGCACATGATTCAGGAATACTGCCGGAGACTCGGCGTCAGCACATCGCCACAGGACGTCAAAGATCTGACAACAGTATTGCGTGCGTTACCGCAACATCATCCGTTGATCTCGATGTTTCGCGGCGAAAGAAATTCTCTGGATGCTGATACTTTGGTTGACGCGCTGTTGAATCCGCGTGACCGGACGTATTCAGTGCCGCAAGTCTACGACTTCCTCGAACGCAATGATTTGCAGTTTGGCCGCTGGTACTGGCAGGCCGCTTACTCGCCGCGTTGCGGTGCGATCGCAGATACGCCTCACGGTCCCAAACTGGCTGCGCTGCCGGAACGCGAGCAGTACCTCGAGATGGAACTGTGGCGCGGGTTGATCAGCAATCACGACTTTGTTGCCTACAGCGGTAAGGCTAATAAAGAACAGTTGCAAGTACGCTTCGATGACGATCGTTATCTTCACTACGTTCCGATCCGCCGCGCATGGACCAAGTGCATCGAGGAACGTCTTCCGCCTAATGTTTCCGGCGCGTTGCTGAATCAGACGCATACCTTCGACGATCTCTTTATCTTCATCGACGAGCAACAGAAGCGTCTCTACAAAGCAATCGACGGCCATCGCACCATCGGCGAAATCCTGGACCGGGAGAAAGATGTCTCCGGCGCTCGCGACTTCTTCGAGAAACTCTGGTGGAACGACCAGGCGGTGTTCGACACGTCTAAAACTTAAAGCAAACGTCTTTGCCCCAAAAGTCTTTAACAGGATTCACGGAATCAACAAGATTGCTTCAGGCAATAGCCTATCTTGTCCATTCTGCAAACCCTGTCAAAGACTTTCAGGGTAAAGCCTAATCAAACACAGGAGGCCCCAAGCTTGAAGAAAGTCTCGAGACGTACCTTTGCAAAACTGAGCGGCGCTGCGGCGCTGGCAATGTCCACCGAGCTGCCTTCACTCGGCTCTAACACCGTATCCCAAACGCGTAATTCGACGCCCAATTATTCCGGACGTGAGTTTCCGCGCGGCTTCATCTGGGGCACGGCGACCGCCTCCTATCAAGTGGAGGGTGCGGTTAAGGAAGACGGCCGCGGACCTTCCATCTGGGACACGTTTTCACACACGCCCGGCAAGGTCGTTAATAACGCGAACGGCGACGTCGCGAACGATCACTACAACCTTTACAAGAGCGACGTGCAGTTAATGAAAGCGCTCGGCGTGAAAGCGTATCGCTTCTCGATTGCGTGGCCGCGTGTGTTTCCGAATGGTGATGGTCCACCGAATCCGAAAGGACTCGATTTTTACAACCGGCTCGTCGATGAGTTGCTCGCCAACGACATCCAACCGTTTGCCACGCTGTATCACTGGGACTTGCCGCAGTCGTTGCAGGATCGATTCGGTGGTTGGGAAGGACGTGAGACGTCGAAAGCTTTCGCCGACTACGCGGGCTATGTCGCGGCGCGGCTGACCGATCGCGTCAAGCAGATCTTCACGATCAATGAGTTCGGCGCGTTTATTGAAGTTGGTTATCGTTGGGGCATCCACGCGCCGGGATTGAAGCTGACGGGGTCGCGTTTGAATCAAACGCGTCACCATGCAGTGTTGGGCCACGGACTTGCCGTGCAGGCCATTCGTGCGAGCGCGAAGCCGGGCACAAAGGTTGGGATTGCGGAGAACATCACGATTCCGGTGCCAGTCGTGGAAACGGCAGAGCACATCAAGGCAGCCGAGAGCGCGATGCGCGAGATGAACGCGCAGTATCTCACCGTGATCATGGAAGGGAAGTACACCGACTGGTATTTGAAGTCGGCTGGCGCGGATGCGCCGAAGTTTACGCCGGAAGATTTGAAGAGCATGTCGAGTCCGTTGGATTTCGTCGGCATCAACGTTTACACGCCGCAGTTTGTGCGGGCCGATCAGTCGTCGCCGGTCGGTTTTGCGCACGTGCCGCATCCGCCGTCGTTTCCACACGCGCCTTCGCCGTGGCTTTTCGTCGCGTCGGATGCGCTTTACTGGGGACCGCGTCACGTCGCGAAGTTGTGGGGTGCGAAGGAGATTTACATCACGGAGAATGGGTGTTCTTCGTCGGACGTGCCAGCGGATGATGGGCGCGTTTACGACATGGATCGCGTTACGTACTTGCGTAGTTATCTGACGCAGTTGCGGCGTGCGACAGCGGAGAACGTTCCCGTGCGTGGATACTTCTTGTGGAGTTTGATGGACAATTTCGAGTGGGCCGATGGCTACACGAATCGCTTCGGCATTCATTACGTCGACTACGCCACACAGAAACGCACGCCGAAGCTGAGCGCGGAGTTCTACCGCGAGGTCATCGCACGCAACGCGATCGTGTAAAGTTCATCCGTGTTTATCTGTGGCGCAAGTAACTGTTTCGTGCGCGTACGGCGACGTTTGAACGGTCGACGCTGACTTTGATCTGGCGGCGCTCGTTTTGATCGCCACCGTTCTGCGGATAGTAGCCAATGCTGTACTGCCGGCGAAGCTCTTCCGCAATGCTCGAAAAAGCCTGCGCGAGCTGGGTCGTGTCGTTGGCTCTGTGAAGACGGCCACCGGTTCGCTCCGCCATCGAGATAAGGTATTGATTCGCCCGTTCGTAATCGGCTTTGCTCGTGCCCGGTAGCGGTTGACCATTGTTCGGCGCGCCATAGACCGTTCGCGACGAGCTGGTTCCAAACGGGCCGTTAGTTGTCGTCGTCACCGTGACGTTGCCACCACCCTGCATAGCGCGCATGTAATCCGTCGTGTCGTACTGAATCGGATAGATCAGCGCGTCCAACTCCTCCGCCTCGCGCAACGTGCTCTGATACGTCGCCAGATAACTCGAAGTATCGACGCCGTCCGTGAAAAGCACGATCGCTTTTCGTCCCTGAATCTTGTTCAGACGTTCGTTGATTACCAGGTTGACCGCATCGTAAAGCCGCGTTGAACTTCCCGCGTTCGCATTAATGTCGATGACCTCACTGACGACCTTGAGATCGCTCGTCGCTTCAGTCAGCAACAACACTTCATCGCTAAACGCGACCACCAGCACGCGATCTTGCGGGCGCAGTTGCTTCGCAAAGGCGATTGCCGCTTCTTTGATCTCCCACAAGTGAAAACGGGTCGACGCGGAAGTGTCTAACAACAGCGCGACTGTGAACGGCTTCTCAGTCGGTTCGAAGAAGGCAATCGGCTGCTCGACGCCGTTTTCAAACACACGAAAATCCTTCTTGTCGAGATTCGGAATAAACCGTCCCTGCCGATCGAGAACGCTCACGGGAACAGTGACGAACGCGGTATCGATGCGTACCACGTCGCCTTCCGAAACCTCTTCGACGTCGGAATTTTGTGTGTCACTGGTCGTCGGAGTCGTTCCCGCGGACGCACTCACCGGAACGGCGATGTTTGCGGCACTGCCCAGCACCGGTGGACGCGCCTGGGCCGTATTGGGCGTCGCTAAGACTTCACCATCAGGACCCACGCGGCGCGGACGCGATCTGACGGTTGTCGGCGCAGGGTCAAACGGTCCAGTCGTGACCGCATTCGCGTCACTCGTCACCGCGTTCGCACGCGGCGCTGCCTCGTGTCTTTGCGGCGAATCCTGTTTCTTCAACAGGTACGCGCCATGCGGACAGAGCGACGACGACACGTAACCGACGATCACGTAACCATCGGGAAGCGCGACACCCTGACAGATCTTGAGTGTGTTGCTGCGTGACGGCGATTGTTTCCGTGCCCCTTGATCCCGCGTTTGGCCGGCGGCGGTGGGTAGAAGCAGAGAAACCAGGAGAAAGAAAGAGGCGACCGGGTGCTTCATACTGGCGTACCTCTCTAACCTATTCTGTTATTTAGTGCCGGGGATTATAGTGCAGAGATTCGTAATCCTTCAAACCCGCGCGAAGGGCCACGAGCGGCAATAGGGCGCACTGCACCCGGGCGGGCTGGATGTCGCTTTCGAGGGCCGAAATCAGCCGCTCGTCAGCGAGGTTCGTGAGCTGTACGATGTTGGTGCCCGCGATTAGTTCGGTGAGCAACGACGCGGCGGCCGTGCAGATAGCACACGCATCGCCTTTGAAACGAACCTCGTTAACTATTGATTCTTCAAGCTTTAGTTCGAGCCGGATGCGGTCGCCGCAAAGAGGATTAAACTGTTCGTTACTGATGTCCGGCGAGTCGAGGCTGCCGTAGTTGCGCGGACGGCGAAAGTGGTCCAGGAGAGTGTCACTGTAAAGCGCAGGCATGGCGGTCGTTATTTGGTGTCGCGCAAAAATGCTGCCGGCCGGCCCGATTTGAGCGCGACGGCTTCGGCAAGAATGCTCAGCGCGATTTCCGCCGCGGTCTCCGCGCCGATGTCCAATCCGGTGGGCACGTGAATCTGGTCCAACAATTCCGGGTCCATTCCATCTTCACGCAAAAACTCCTTTATCGCCGCGCCGCGCCGTCTGCTGCCTAACAATCCGACGTACGCAGGCCGGGCAGGCAGTACGACTTTCAACACCGGCAGATCGTATTTGTAATCGTGCGCGGTTAGGACCACGAATGTTGACGACGTGTAGCTGAGTGTTTCGGCAATCTCGGAAGGGATACCGATCAGCAGTTGGTCAACGTCGGGAAAACGTTCGCGTGTGGCAAAGCGTGGGCGGCCGTCGACGACGATTGTTTTCAATCCGAGATCGTGGGCCAGACTGACGAGCGGCATCGCAACGTGGCTGGCGCCAAAGACGATCAACGTTGGCGGTGGTCCGTGTACTTCAAAGAACACAGGTGTTGAATCCGAACCGAGAGAAACTGTGGTCGACGCGCCGCGTCTCATCATCTTGATGGCGATGGTGTGTGCTTCGCGATCGAGTTCGGGCGTGCCTAAGGAGCCAGAGCTTTCGCCGCTTTCTAACACCAAAAGCTTGCGCCCACTGCCTTTGAGCGGAGTGGCAATCACTGCTCGCTGCCCGTTATTCACTGCCGAACGGACGGCGCGATAAAGTTCAACCACATTATCGGAACGCGTCAGATCAATCGGTTCGATCAAAACGTCGAGATCGCCGGCGCACGAGAAGCCGATTTCCCAAGCGTCTTCATTGCCGAGCTTCATTTCAACTAAGCGGGATTGAAAAGACGAGAGCGCCTGTTCCGATTCGGCAATCACGCGCGCATCTACACAACCGCCGATCGTCACCGAACCCAGAATGCGGCCTTCCTCACCAACCCACATCTTCGCGCCTTCGCGTTTGGGACTCGTGCCGCGCGTTGCGACGAGCGTGGCCATGGCCACGCGCTTTTCCGCTTGCGCGAGTTTCTCGATGTCGTCGAAGAGTTCTTCCATAGCCACAAAGAGGCACAAAAGGCACAAGAACTATAAAATCAGGTGCGGTTCCAGAGCGCGCAGACTCGCGAGATCGTGTGCTGGTGCGAATACGTTGATGAATGGCATGGCAGCCTGCATGCCGCGAGTCATGGGCGCGTAATCGGTACTGCCCAATAGCGGATTCAGCCAGATCACGCGTCCGGCGCGGCGCTGCAAAAGTGCGAGCGAAGCTGCCAGTTGCTCAGGTTCACCGGTGTCCCATCCGTCACTCATTATGATTACGACCGTGCGTTTATCGATGCGGCGCAGCCATTGAGCATTGAACGCCGCGAGACTCGCGCCGATGCGCGTGCCTCCCGACCAGCCGCGAACATTAGTTGCCAGTCGATCGAGCGCGCTCTTATAGGTTTTGTTTTTCAACTCGCCGGTGATGCGCGCCAGCGAAGTCGCGAATACAAACGATTCTACTTTCGCGAAACTGTTTTGCATTCCGTAAACGAATTGCAGCAGCAACCGGCTGTAGATGTCCATCGATCCCGAGACGTCACAAAGTACGACGAGCTTCGTGCGCTTTGGCCGGCGCTCTTTGTAACTCAGTTCGACCAGTTCGCCACCGGTCTTCAACGACAAACGCAGCGAGCGTCGTAGATTTACTCGATGACCGCGCCTGACCGGACGCCAGCGGCGACTCGGGTTTCGTGCTAAACGCCGGACCATCCGGCGCGCGAGCCGCGACACCTCTTCAAGCTCATCGTGCGTAAACTCACTGAAATCTTTCGTTGTGGCCGATTCAGTTTCACTCGCTCCCGGAACTTTGACCGGTTGCGCGCCGGCGCTGAACGAACTGCCCCAGTGTTCGAGGAAGAAGGCGAGTCCTTTAGGTGATTGGCGCGGCACGCTGCGTTGACTGCGCAACGTCGAAGACGTTTCTCGCTGAATAAGCTTGTGTGACGAGCGGTTCCAAAACCTCTTGAATAAGTCGTCGAAAACGGGAAAGTCGTCAACGCTCGTTGTGAGAACCGTGCGCAAGCTGAGAAAGACCTCGTCGCGATCGCTCGTGTCGATCACTTGCAGCGCTGAGGCTGCGGTAACGACTTCGGCAGGTGTTACAGACAGACCATGCGCTCTCAACTCACGGCAAAAGACAACAAGCTTCTCTACTTCCAAATCAGACATAACCCTGTCTTGCTCAGTCCGTGTAGTCCGTGCAAATCCGTGGCAACTCTGCCTTGAACGCCGCGACGTCGCTTTCGTCTTTCAGAAAACACCCGAGCGTCTCGCCAACGACCTCTTCGTTCAACTCCGTCGCCTGCAAAGCGACGAGCGCGTTGGCCCAATCCAGCGTTTCCGCGACGCCGGGAATCTTCGACAGGCTCATCGTCCTGGTGGCCTGCATCACTTGCGTGACACGCTTTGCAACACTCGCTTTGATCGCTGGCACTTTTGCCCGCACGATCTCCAATTCCTTTTCCAGCGACGGATAATCGATCCAGTGATACAGACAGCGCCGTCTCAGCGCGTCGGACAAGTCGCGCGAACGATTGGAAGTCAATATTACGTGAGGGCGGTGAGTCGCTTTGATGGATCCGATTTCAGGGATCGTGACTTGAAAGTCGGAGAGAACTTCGAGCAGAAACGCTTCAAACTCCTCATCGCTCCGATCGATCTCGTCGATCAACAACACGGGCGCGCGATCGTGCTCGGTGATCGCCTGCAGCAACGGGCGTTTCAACAAAAACGCTTCACTGAAGATCACCGCTTCCTTTTCGGCTTCGGACGCGGGAGACGATTCTTCCAGTTTGAGATGCAGCAACTGTTTCGGGTAATTCCATTCGTAGAGCGCGGTCGTCGCGTCGAGACCTTCGTAACACTGGAGCCGAATCAGTTTCGTATCGAGTGCATTTGCCAGCGCCTTCGCAATCTCGGTTTTGCCGACGCCCGCGGGGCCTTCGACCAGCAGCGGCTTTCCGAGCGTCATCGATAAATAGAGCGCGGTGGCGATGGCCGTGTCGGCAATGTAGACCTGTTGTTCCAGCAGTTGCTGGATTTGTCGCACTTCTTGTCTCAACTTAATTGTCCAGTTGTCAGACGTTCAAAGTCCGCGGGCGTGTTGATATCGTCAGGGTAAGGAAAGTTGAATTGAACTTCCTGGACCACGCTCGTGTTTGCGTCGACCAGCTTCCACGCGGCTTTGTCGCCGTGCAGATCCACGAGTTGGGGAAACATCGAACGACCGAAGATCATCGGATGGCCTTTGCGTCCTTGACAAGAACAGAGCGCGATCGGCGCGTCGTGTTCGCGCCACTCATCAGCCAGCCGGTCGATTATTTCCGGCGTAACGCCCGGCAGGTCGCCGAGGATGATCATGATCGCCGCCGATTCGGAATTCAAAGCGCCGATGCCCGCGCGATACGAAGACGCACAACCTTCGCCGTAAACAGGATTTTCCACAACGCGCGCCGTGCCAAAACGAACGCGTTCACGCAACTCGTCTGCAGCGCGGCCCAGCACGACCACGACTTCACCCAGACTCGTTGCTTGTTGTGCCTGGTCCACAACCCAACCGAGCATTGTTGTGCCGCGATACGGCAGCAGTTGTTTCGGTGGTCCAAAGCGCTGCGAAGCGCCCGCGCCCAGAATCAATCCCGAGATGAACTTCCTCATACGGCGTTATCCACAGATTACACAGATTTTCTGCCTAGCTGTGTAATCTGCGAAATCTGTGGATGATCAAACGTTTCCTTGCAACGCAGGCAGCAGAAATAGATCGTTTCGCCGTCGACCACGGAACTGTATTTTGCGTTCTCGACGTCGACCGACATGCCGCAGATCGGATCGATCGCAGTAGTGGCAACCTGAACGTTCGGCGAGTCACTTCTGCGAACGCGCGTAAGCTCTGCTGCGACGCTCAAAGCGATCTCTGGTAACGTCTCGCTGCCGATATCTAGTCCCGCGGGACATTTGATCACTGCGAGATCTTCGTTACTCGCACCCACGCCGCGAACATACTCAAACAGCGCATCTGCCTTTTTCCTGCTCGCGACCAGTCCAAGATATTTGGGCCTCGTACCGACGACTGCCAGCAATCCCTCCTCATCCTGGTTCCCCATTGTCGCCACTACAACATAACTGTTCTCGTCGATCTGATCTTTGGCGTTACTGAGATCCGTTACCGCGACCACTTTGAATTCGAGCAGGGCGCCGAGCTGTGCGAGCGTCTCAGCTACAGGCGATGACCCAAGGATTACGAGCCGGGGTTTTGGCAAGAAAGGTTCCAGATAAATCTCCAGTGAGCCGCCGCCTTCGCACGTCATGCGAAACGACTGCACTCCGTTCCAGTCTTCACGCGGCGCGTCGGGACTGATCGTCAGAAGCTTAGGGCTACCTGTTTGCAGCGCTTCCTTCGCTTCACGCAAGACGATCGGTTGGACGCAGCCACCGCCGATCCAGCCCAACATCGTGCCGTCGGGCTTGATGATCGCTTTCGAACCCGGCTTGGCTGACTGAGGATTCTTGTAAGCGACGACCGTGGCAAGAACGAAAGGTTCTTCCCGTGCACGCAAAGCAAAAACGTGATCCTCAATGTTCAAGCGCCTGTTCTCAAAATAGGTCCTATAGGTCGAATAGGTCCTATAGGACCTATTAACCTTTCACACCGGCGTCGCGCAGCAACTTCCAAACCTTCGCCGAAGTGATCGGAATATCAATGTGCCGCACGCCGAGATGCCACAACGCATCAACCACCGCATTCACGATCGCCGCCGGCGCGCCGACCGTCGCTGACTCACCGACACCTTTCGCGCCGAGCGGATGATGCGGCGAAGGCGTAACAGTGTTCGCGGTTTCCCACTTGGGCGTCTCAACCGCCGTCGGCAGCAGGTAATTCATGAAACTGCCTTGCAGAATGTTACCGCTCTCGTCGTACTGAATCTCTTCGTAAAGCGCCGGCCCGAGTCCCATCGTCAAACCACCATGAATCTGGCCTTCGACGATCATCGGATTGATGATGTTTCCACAATCATCAACCGCCACAAAGCGCCGTATCTTGATCTCGCCCGTGCCATTGTCGATGTCAACGACGCAGATGTAACTGCCGAACGGGTACGTCAGATTCGGTGGATCGTAGTAGTTGACGGCCTCGAGTCCCGCTTCCATTCCGGGCGGATGATTCGTGTAAGCGGCGAGCGAGATCTGTTGAATCGTCTGCGCGCGATCGGGAGAACCTTTGACGAAAAATTTTCCGGGTTCCCAATCGAGATCGTCCTCGTGAGCCTCGAGCAGATACGCGGCGATCTTTCGCGCCTTGTCTTTGATCTTGCGGCAAGCAATCGCACACGCAGCAGCGGCAACCGGAGTGCTGCGGCTCGCGTACGTTCCGAGTCCGTAAGGCGCGGTATCAGTGTCGCCTTCTTCGACGAGTACGCTATCGACAGGGAAGCCAAGCTCCTCGGCGATGATCTGCGCGTACGTGGTTTCGTGACCCTGACCTTGCGACTTGGTCCCGAACCGCGCGATGACTTTGCCGGTCGGATGGACGCGAATCTCCGCGCTGTCGAACATCTTGATGCCGAGGATGTCAAAATGTTTCGATGGACCAGCGCCGACGATCTCGGTGAAACTGCTGATACCGATTCCCATCAACTCACCACGCGCGCGCTTCTCCGCCTGTTCTTTTCGCAGTTCGTTATATCCGACGCGGTCCATCGCCAACTGCAGCGCCGCCGCATAGTTGCCGCTGTCGTATTCCCAATCGAGCGCCGACTTATACGGAAACTGCTCCGGCTTGATGAAGTTCTTCATCCGAAACTCGGCCGCGTCCATGCCGAGTTCGTGGGCCATCACATCGGCCATGCGTTCGATTGTGTGCACGGCTTCCGTAACGCGGAAGGAGCAACGATACGCGATGCCGCCGGGAGGTTTGTTTGTGTAAACGCCGTCTACTTCGACGTGCGCTGCTTTCAGATCGTACGAACCAGTGCACACGTGAAATAGTCCGGCTGGAAACTTAGAAGGGTTCGCGGCTGCGTCTGTGTAACCGTGATCGGCGAGTGTTTTTATGCGCAACGCCGTGAGCGTGCCGTCTTTTTTGCCTGCCAGTTCCGCGGTGATGTGATAATCGCGCGCGAACGAATCCGCCTGAAGATTCTCCATACGATCTTCGATCCATTTCACGGGCTTGCCTGTCAGCACCGACGCAGCGACGGCGATCACATAACCCGGATAAACCGGCACCTTGCCGCCGAAGCCGCCGCCGATGTCGGGCGAAATGATCTGAATCTTCTCTTCGGAAAGACCAACGTGTCCGGCGACGAGTGCAAACACAGTGCGAATCGCGTGCGGCGCCTGCGTCGTCATCCAAACGGTTAACTTGCCTCTGACTTTGTCGAAATGCGCAACGCAGCCGCACGTCTCGATTGAAGAAACGTGAATACGCGGAATGTAGATGTCTTCTTTAACGGTTACTTCCGCTTCGTTGAATAGTTGATCCGTCGCGTCGCGATTACCCCACTCCCAATGCCAGATGTGATTGTCTTTCTTACCCTCTTTATCAGTGCGTAACACGGGCGCATCTGGCAGCAGCGCTTTCTTCGGATCGACGACAACCGGCAACGGGTCGTAATCGATCTCGACTGCTTCAACACCATCAGCCGCGATGTAACGATCGGTCGCGAGCACCGCGGCAACTTCCTGCGCCTGGTACATCACCTTCTCAACCGGCAGCACCATCTGCGTGTCCGACATCAACGTCGGCATCCAGTGGAGGTTGTACTTCTCCAAATCCTTGCCGGTGATCACCGCGAGCACGCCCGGAATCGCGAGCGCTTTCGAGCTGTCGATATTTTTGATCGTGGCGTGCGCGTAGGGACTGCGCACGATGTCGAGATAAAGCATGCCGGGCAGATTTACGTCGTCGACGTAATTACCGAGCCCGCGAAGAAAGCGCGGATCTTCTTTGCGTTTTACGGAGTGGCCCATGCCACCGATTTCGGGCGATGTCTTTGGCGCCATACTCACGCACCTCCCTCGCGCATTTTCTGCGCGGCGTATTGATAAGCCTTGACGATGTTGACGTAGCCGGTGCAACGGCACAGGTTGCCGGAGATCGCGTGCCGGATCTCGTCGTCGGTCGGATCGTTGTTCTCTTGCAGGAAGGCGTATCCGGTCATCAACATTCCGGGCGTGCAGAAGCCGCATTGCAGACCGTGTTCCTGAAAGAAGCCGTCCTGTAGTGGATTTAGTTTGCCGTCCTGCTCGAGACCTTCGACCGTGGTGATCGAACGCCCATCAGTTTGCACAGCGAAGACCGTGCACGACTTCACGGGTTTTCCGTCGAGCACGACCGTGCACGCGCCGCAGTGACTCGTGTCGCAACCGATGTGTGTGCCAGTGAGCCGCAGGTTTTCGCGGAGGAAGTGGACCAGCAGCAAGCGCGGTTCGATCTCCGCGGATTGTTCCGCGCCGTTAACGTTCACTTTGATCGGAACTGTCGCCATCGTTAAGCTCCTCCCTTCGCACGGTTCACGGCAGTTGTCAGAGCGCGGGCGGTCAGAACGCGAACCAGATCGCGTTTGTAATCGGCTGAACCTCTGATGTCGTCCATTGGTTGCGACTCCGAAGCGGCCGTTTCGGCTGCTTGTTGAATGGTGGCGTCGTCGAGTTTTTTACCGGCGAGAAAGCTTTCCGTCTGTGTTGCTTTAATCGGAGTCATGCCGACGTTCGTAAGTCCGATGCCGGCGTACTTGCAAACGTCAGCATCGTCGAGTGTGATTTGTACGGCCACGCCCGCGGTCGCGAAGTCGCCGACTTTTCTTTCCAGCTTCAGATATGCGCCTCCGCTTCGCGGCGGTGGAAACGGAATCTTGATCTCGGTGAGAATCTCTTCCGGTTCGAGTGCGGTCGTGAAGAGGCCGGGGAAGAAATCGGCCACTGCGATCTCTCGTTGTCCATTCGGACCGGTCGCGACTACGGTAGCTCCGAGCGCCATCATTGTCGCCGGATGATCGTTTGCGGGATCGCCGTGGGCGAGATTACCGCAGATAGTAGCCTGGCTGCGCACGAGCGGATCGGCAATAACTTTTGCCGTATCGCTGAGAATCGGAAGTCTTGTTTTTACTACTTCTGACGACTCGAGTTCGTACTCGCGCGCCAGACAACCGATGCGCAGATGATCGTTGCTTTCGGAGATGTAATCGAGTTCCGGGATGCGATTGATATCGACGATGTACTCGGGGGAAAGGAGTCTCAACTTCATCATCGGTATGAGACTCTGGCCGCCGGACAGCAACTTCGCTTCTGGTCCAAGTTTTTGCAGCAGCGCGATCGCTTCGTCGAGCGTACGGGGAGAGTAATACTCAAAGCTCCGAGGTATCATAGGGGTCACCTCAAAAACGTCCACAGATTACACAGATTTAGCAGCCAATAGTTTAATCTGTGTAATCTGTGGACTGCAAAGGAGATTAACGATGGCTTTCAAGATTGAGCAACGCTTCGAGGTACAGGCGCCGGTTGAGCGCGTTTGGCAATATTTAATAGATCCGAAGCGAATGGTTCACTGTCTTCCGGGTGCGGAGTTGCTCGAGCAGCAGGACGACCAGACGTTTCTCGGCGCGATCAAAGTGAAGGTTGGTCCGCTGTCGATGTCTTATAAAGGCCAGGCGAAGTTCACCGAGATAAATGAAGAGACGCATCAGGTGCGCATGGTGGGCAATGCGCGCGAAGTCGGTGGTTCGGGATCCACGAAGGTGTCGATGCTCAGCACTGTTTCGGCGTTGGCGAACGGAGGTTCGGAAGTTTTAGTTAATGCCGATATCGATCTGGTGGGCAAGGTCGTCCAATTCGGACGCGGAATGATTGAAGAAGTATCGCGGCAAATGTTCCGGCAGTTTTCGACGTGCGTGAAGCAGCAGTTGGAAGTGCCCGACGAGCCGCCTGCAACGGGCGACCAGCAATCAGCGCATGAGTCACAGCCAGCAAGCGCCTCGCAACCCCCTCAACCCACGGAAGCAAAAGCCGTCGCCGCCGCGCCACTCGCTTTTCGCGCGCTCTGGGCGATCGTCGCGCGGTTCTTCAAAGGATTGTTTGGTGGCGCCGAAGCAAAGAAGAATAAAGAAGGGCTTTGATGCCTCAAAGTCTTTGACGGGATTACAGAATTAACGAGATTGCTTCAGGCAATAGCCTATCTTGTCCATTCTGCAAACCCTGTCAAAGAAACGATTCGATAATCTGTCCACTTGGCCTATATTTTTGGACAAACCTTGCATATAATCCGGTCTCCAGCCCTAGTCAGAGTAACCCACACGCGTCGAAAGGAGACCTTCTCATGTTTTCCGCATTGGCGTTCAGAATCGCGCATCGATTCTTACTGGTTGCGTTCGCCTGTTTGTGTCTGATCGGCACCGCGTTCGCACAGCGCGGCGGCATGGAATCTTCTACAGCCGCGGACCTGGGTACAGGAGGCAGGTTCGTGATCCAGGGAACGGTCATCTTTCCCTCGGGTCAGCGCGTGGATCGGCCGCTCAAGGTTCGCCTGTCCACTTCGACGCGTGGTGAGCTCATAACGATGACCGACACGAACGGAAGGTTTTCGTTTCCCCGGCTGACACCGGGCAGCTACGCGATCATTATCGATGCGGACGAAAACTACGAGGCAGTTAACGAGCAGACGAACATCATTCAAGCCTTCCGCAGCATGGGTTCAACTGAAGAGATCATTCCCATACAGATCAGGTTGAAACGAAAAGCGAGCGACGCGATCAGACCGGAAGTCGTGCATGCCGATCTGGCGGACGTTCCGAAGCCGGCGCTCGACTTATACAACACCGCGCTCAAGCTCGCTCAGGACGGAAAGAACAAGGATGCAATCAACAAACTTAACGAAGCCGTCAAAGCGCATCCAAATTTCATGCTCGCGTTCAATGAATTGGGAGTGCAGTACCAAAAGATTGGCGAGCTCGACAAGGCCAACGAAGCGCTGCAATCGGCGCTGAAAATCTCTCCGAATTCTTTCGCGCCGCTGGTCAATCACGGGATCGTGCTGGTCCGTTTGAAGAAATACGCGGAAGCCGAAGCAGATTTGCGTGTCGCACTCAGAGAGAACGATAAGTCGGCGGTCGCGCATTTTTATCTTGGACGTGCACTCGCATATCTCGGTCAGTTTGATGACGCGGAAAAGGAATTGAACACAGCGATCACTCTGGGCGGCGAGCAGATGAAAGAGGCGCACCGCTATCTCGGCGCGATCTATCACGCGCGAGGCGACAACGAGAAGGCCATCGCTCAACTGGAAACTTATCTGCGCATCGCGCCGAAAGCTGATGATGCCGGCGCCGTGCGTGATCTGATCAAACAACTGAAGAACAAGAAAGAGTAATCACCGAAAGCATTTGTACCTCTTGTGCTTCTTGTGCCTCTTTGTGGCTCAAGTTCTTGTTTGGCGTGAGGCGAAGTTGATCGGTTTCCTCACCGGACGAAACGTTCCCATGATCATGTCGAACAACGGGGACGTTACGCCAAAACGAAGCTCGGGAGTCTGGTAGTGGTGCAACAGGTGATACTTCCTGAGATATCTGAAAAGGCGAAGCCGTGGCCGCCGATGGTGTGCCTGAAAGTGGAGCCACTCGTAACAGAAATAACCCGCAGTTAACCCCGCGAACAATAAAGCCGCAGCCCGCAACGAACCCGTAACGATCCAAGCAGCCAGGAA
This sequence comes from Pyrinomonadaceae bacterium, assembly GCA_035279345.1. GTDB lineage: Bacteria > Acidobacteriota > Blastocatellia > Pyrinomonadales > Pyrinomonadaceae > PSRF01. The sequence continues at coordinate 15,217 of DATEHX010000278.1, forward strand.
GTAAACGGTGGCCACGGGCAAACTCAACAACATACTCGAAAAGAAATGGTTTGCTGTACGCGGCATCTCATGGTGCGACAAATGCGCGGCGTAGACCAACTTTTTGCCGAAAGCGGAACGCGCGCGGTAGTGAAAGATGAAACGATGCAGGACGTACTCGATCGACGTCCAGCTCACGATTCCGACCGTGATAAGTAAGACGTTCTGTAGCCAGGAAAAGTCTTCGCCGTGAGTAAGTGCGATCAGGCAGACGGCAAGTGCGATGTAAAAATAGACGGGCCCTAACTGCTTCCAACCCGCGACCGGCACCTCTTGCCTCCCGAAACGCCTTTGGAGGAGTTGACTGTTAGTATAGTGATGAAGTTTTCAGGTTGCCAGCTTTTTGGCGCAAGTTCGAATGGAGAATAACTGTGGTAGTTACACTTCATCATGTAAACGTTACGGTGCCGTCCGAATTGGAGCAGCAAGCAAAAGAATTTTACGGCGATGTGCTGGGACTCGAGCGGGTTCCGAAACCCAGCGGCTCGCGACCGGCCGGCGCGTGGTACCAGATCGGCGCAAATCAATTGCACCTTTCAGTTGAGAATGAGAACGGTGGGCCGCTCAGTTCGCGTCACATCTGCTTTGCAGTTTCTGATTTGACCGCAACGGAAAACAAGTTTCGCGACGCAGGTGTGGAGATCATTCCCGATCCTCGTCCGACCGAGGGCAATCCGCGTTTTTACGTGCGCGATCCGGCCGGCAATCTGCTGGAGATCGTCCAGTCGTAAATCAGCACCACCAACCAACCGAATAAAAAGTTCGAAGTTGCTGTTTCGATGAGGTGGGCCATACGCACTTCCGCCGGCATCAGCGGATTTGGCAAGAGGAGTTGTGAAGTCATAACCGCAAACAACAGTGCGACTGCTAGCCCGGCTTCCCACCATGCCCCGCGCATCATCTTGATCACTGGCACTGCGATGGCAGTCCACAATAATGCCCGCACTGCTTGCAGTAGAAAGAGCGCCGGCTCGTCGCGTAGCAGACTAGCGATGTGAGACACAAAGCTGCTTGGATCGTTTCCACCGTAAAAGGCGCGAACGGCAGGATTTTTCCACGCGATGAAATAGCCGAAAGTGAAGTAGAGGATAAGGTAAGTTAGGACGATCAGCGACAGCTTCGAGATCCACTCGCCCGTTGACATCTTCTGCCGCCAATCTTCGCGCAGTTCATTAGGCTCAGATCTGGCTTTGCCGAGAATCAAAACCGCGAGCGGAGCGAAGACCAACGCCATGATTATTCCCGCGAGGAAAAGGCGCGGCAGCAGCCCCGGCGGCAGACGCGTGATGAAATACGCGGTCTCGATCTGCGGCATCAACGTGCTGACACCGAAGAATACAAACAGTACCGTAACGATGAGTTTCCAGCCGGTCCAACGAGAACGAAGTATGACGTAGGTCCAAACCGCTGCGTTTATCAAACTAACCGCGAAGAGTGCGGCCAGCGCGGCACTAGCATCCGCCGGCGTTGATGGTCCAGCCGCCGTGGAAAGCAGTGCTCCTGAAACGACGGCAAAGCAGACGAAGTACAGGATGGTCACTGCTACGAAACGAATAGCAGTTATTAAAAAGGCTTTCACAGTTCTCGCCACAAAGAAGCACAAGAGGACTCGCAAACGTTGCTAACATATTTTAGGTCTTTGTGCCTCTTGTGCCTTTTGTGCTTCTTTGTGGCTAATACTGCTTTCCGCGCGCTTTAGTTTCACCCAGGTTGCAGCGTTGGATAATCGGAGTAGCCCTTCTCGCCCGGTGAGTAGTAAGTCGATCGATCGGCTTGAGTGAGTTGCGCGCCGCGCCGGAAACGTTCGGGCAGATCGGGGTTCGCGATGAACTTCGTCGCGAACACAATTGCATCCGCTCCATTTTTCGCCAAGAGCTCGGTGCCGCTTTCGTAAGTGAACCCGGCGTTCGCGAAATACAGACCGTTGTAGCGTGGGCGCAACTTCGCGTGCCAGCCCGTGCCTGTTCCATCCGCGACGTGAACGTAAAGCAGTTGCCGCTCATTTAGACGTTCGAGAATGTAAGGATAGACCTCGTCCGCATCGCGTTCCTCGATGTCGTTGAAAGCGATCTGTGGCGAGAACTTCACTGCCAGCCGTTGCGCGCCGACTGCGTTCGCCATCGCGTCCAACACTTCGAAAAGAAATCGCGTGCGGTTCTCGATCGAACCGCCGTATTCGTCTTTGCGGAGATTCACGTTCGTCGTGAGAAACTGTTGGACCAGGTAACCACTCGCCGAGTGCAACTCCACACCGTCAAACCCGGCAGCGATCGCATTCTTCGCGGCGGTGGCAAAGTCCTGGACGGTTTGGGCGATCTCGTCTTGCGTGATCTCGCGCGGCGTGACGAACTCTTTCATTCCGTCGTCGGTGTAGTTCTTCCCGTTCGCGCGAACCGCGCTTGGCGCAACCGGCTGTGTGTTGTTGGGCAAAAAGTCGGGCAGCGCGATGCGGCCGGTGTGAAAAATCTGCATGAATATTTTGCCGCCGCGACCGTGCACCGCTTGTGTCACGGCACGCCAGCTTTCGATCTGTGTGCTCGTGTAGATGCCGGGCGTGCGCACGTAGCCCTTCGCCATCGGATTGACGTTCGTCGCTTCGGTGATAATCAGCCCGGCCGAGGCGCGTTGGCGATAATACTCCGCGGCGAAATCCGGCTGCACGCCTTCGTCGTTTGCGCGGCTGCGCGTCATCGGCGCCATGATGATACGGTTGTCGAGTTCGAGTTGTCCGACCCTCAAAGGGTCAAAGAGCGTTGGCACTTATAGTTTCTCCCGCCTATAATCAATCTACCCCATTAACCCCTTCATTTTAACCATCCGCTTCAAGGAGTTCTAATATGTTGCACAGGCTGTATGTAATATCAGTCCTCTGTGTTTGTTCCGCACTCTTAGTTTCCATCGCAAACGCCCAGGTCGTCGGTCAACCATATCGAGTGAGCGACAAAGACGTCGAACGAATCATCAAGCGTATCGAACAGCAGTCAGATCGTTTCCGTTCGCGTCTGGATTCCGACCTCGACAAAAGCCGCTTCAATGGCACCAACCGTGAAGATGACATTAATTCGTTCATCAAAGACTACTACGAGCAGACAAAGCGATTGCGCGATCATTTCGATAAGCATCACTCGGCTAC
>DATEHX010000279.1:0-12128 GCA_035279345.1 Pyrinomonadaceae bacterium
TGGTGATCGTCACGCCTGAATACAATCACGGTTATCCGGGACCGTTGAAGAGTGTGTTGGATCTACTGCTCAGGGAGTACATCCACAAGCCCGTGGCTTTTGTCGGTGTCTCGGCTGGACCATGGGGCGGCACGCGCGTGATCGAAACGATGGTCCCGATGGTGCGCGAACTCGGCCTCGCGGTCACGTTCACTGACTTGAATTTTCCGAAGGTTCAGAGCGTCTTCGACGACGAGGGTAAGCTACTCAATCCGTTGTATGAAAAATTCGCCGCGGACTTTCTCGACGAACTGGTCTGGATGAGCCGCGTGCTTAAATGGGGACGCGCAAACGTCCCCTCCAAGTTTCACACCTGATTAAAACGTACAGCCGTACTGCTGCATCGACTTCCGCGCGGTTTCGAGATGGTTCTGGCAAGCCGTTACCAACGCGGGCCTGGTTTGTGGATCGCTGGCCATTCTCTTCCATTCAGAGCGCCAGGTTGTCATTGTCGCCTGGAATCCCGGGCGCACCGCGGCGGGCACCTTGGTAGTAATGCAGGTTTCGTAAGCGTTCAGGAAGTTGTCGCACTCCGGCACCCCGATTTGATCGGCAGCCGCGACCGTCGCAGCAGGAGTTGCAGCAACACTTTCGGAGCCTGAACTATTCGTCGGCGTTCCATTCTTGTTTGTCGGACCACCACACGCCAGGATCAAAAGACCAATTACGAGACAGAATACCAAGAGGAGAGATCTCGACATTTTTATTCTCCTTGATCCAAAATGGCAGAGCTTGGGGATAATACACCAAAAACTCTCTCTCCCCTTACGTTAGCAGTTAAAGGAGATTACCAATGCAGCCCAGAACAATCCTCGCCTTGTTACTGTTGTTTTCTATTTCCCTGCCTGTCGCAGGCCAAACAACGCCCACCGATCAGGACAAGAATGACGATGTGGTCAAGATCACCACCAACCTGGTCCAGATCGATGCCGTCGTCACGAAAGACGGTAAACCCGTACGCGACCTGAAGGCTGAAGATTTCGAGATCTACGAAGACGGCCGCAAGCAAGCGATCACCAGTTTCGCGTACATTTCGAATCTCGCCGGCGCTCCGGCTTCTGCTTCATCCGCGACGGGCGGCAAAGGCGGCGCTGAGGTTCCGGCCGTACCTATCCAGCGCGACGTTGCCCGGCGCACGGTCGCCATCGTCATCGACGACCTGGGCCTGTCTGCGCAAAGCATAAGTGAGGCACGCCGTCAGGTACGAAAGTTCATCGCTGAAGAATTACAGCCAAACGATCTCGTGGCCATCATCCGCACGGGCGGTGAGATGGGTGCGTTGCAACAGTTCACCAACGACAGACGCCTGCTGAATCGCGCAATTGATCTGCTGCGTTGGAATGCGTGTAGCCGCGGGGGAGTGTCCGTCTTCCCGAATGTTGAGGAAATGTCTATCGGCGGTTGCGGCGGCATGACCGTCTTGTCAACTTTAAAATCCTTGCGATTCATCCTCAACTCCATGGGCCAGCTTCCGGGCCGCAAGTCGATGATCCTGATGTCTGATGACATACCGATTCGCGCCAAGGAGCACGGTCCCCAGGGAGCAGAGTCAGTACTGGTCGGTAGCGACGTCAGGAACTATGGTGACTGGTTGCAGTCGCTAACCGAAACAGCCATCCGTTCTTCGGTAGTGATCTATTCCGTCGATACGCAAGGTCTGCAAGTTACTGGAATCAGAGCGTCCGATGCGATCACCAGCCGTACTATGGTGGCCAATGGTGGCGGCGTTGGCGGTGTTCCGGAACGCTCAGCAATGCTCGGTAGTTTGAGTGCTTCACGCTCCCGAATGTTGATCGAGCGGAGTGAGGGCAGTCAGCGAATCGCGCAGCGAACCGGTGGTTTTCAGGTTCGTAACTCAAATGGTTTTCAACTCGACCGCATCCTTGAAGATCAGAGTGGTTACTATCTGCTCGGCTATCGGCCCACGGAAGAAACTTTCAATCGGAAATTCCATAACATCAAAGCCAAAGTAAAACGCTCGGGAATGACTCTGCGCACGCGCTATGGTTTTTTTGGCGTGACCGAAGAAGAGGCAAACGGCGGACGTCCGACCATCAAGGACCAAACAACTTTGGCGTTGCTTTCTCCGTTCGGAGCACAGGATATCGAGGTTTACCAGAATTCTTTCTTCGCGAATCCCAAAGCGGACGGTTCAGTAATTCGCTCGTTTGTTTATCTCAATCCGGCGAATCTCACTTTTGTGCAGGCCAACGGCCGGCGCGAAACGCCGCTCGAGATTCACGGCGTTATCTTTGGTGATAACGGTGCGGTTATCGAGAAAGTCAAACACGATATCGTGCTGAGTCTGGGTGATAGCGAGTATGAACAGGCGATACGCGACGGATTACCTGACGCTGTACGTCTGCGGTTCGACATGACCGTGAAGAAGCCGGGCTCGTATCAGGTGCGTATCGCGGTGCGCGATCGGACGTCGTCGAAGATCGGCTCGGCCGGACAGTTTGTGGCTGTTCCCAATCTGAACGACAAGCGAGTGTCGTCGTTGTCAGGCATTGTCTTGCGCGGTGCAGATGAAGTAATGGCTCAGGCGCTCTTGATGGCGAATCCGCCCGCGCGGCGTTTTCCGGTCAACTCAGAGCTCCGCTTTGCGTTTATGCTGTACAACGCCCCCATCAATCCGGCAACTCAGCTACCAAACGTGACCACTGAAATCAAACTCTTTCGCGACGGGAAGAGTATCGGTCCGGCGGTGGAGATGCCGATTGACGTCAAGAATCAAGCCGACCTGTCGCGCCTGTTCGTTAACGGCGCGCTTCGTTTGGATCCAAGTCTGGAACCCGGCAACTACTATCTTCAGGTCTTGATTACCGACAAAACGAAGGACAAGCTGCCCCCGATCACGCAATGGATAGACTTCGAAGTTGTGAAGTGATACATCAAACACTCTCTCTCCCTAACGTTCGCTGTTAAAGGAGACTACTCGATGCAGCACAGAGCCACCCTCGCCCTGTTACTGTTGCTCTCTATTTTTCTGCCTTTACCCCTGGTGGGCGCGCAGACGAAGCCTGCCGACGATAAAGACGAAGTGGTCAGGATCACAACGAACCTGGTCCAAGTGGATGCTGTTGTTACAAAAGACGGTAAACCCGTTCCCAATTTGAAGGCCGAAGATTTTGAGATCTACGAAGACGGCCGCAAACAGACAATCACCAGCTTCGCTTACATTTCCAACGTTTCCAAAAGAGCTTCGGAGACACCCTCCGCGCCTGACAAAGGCCGTGAGGAAACACCACCGCCCGGCCCGATTCAACGCGATGCTCCGCGGCGCACGATTGCGATCGTCGTGGACGATCTCGGGTTGTCGTTCGAGAGCATGAACAATGTTCGCCGCCAATTGCGAAAATTCGTCACCGAAGAATTGCAGCCAAACGATCTCGTCGCTATCGTTCGCACCGGCGGCGAGGTCGGCACGTTGCAACAGTTCACTAACGACCGGCGGTTGCTGACCCGCGCCGTGGACCACTTGCGCTGGAATGTTTGCAGCCGCATGGGAACCAGTATCTTTCCGCGGTATGGCCAGGCTCTCACGGGCTTTGATTATGAGCAGTGCAATCCCTTTGACGACGGCACGAAAAGAGCCCTTAACTTCATTCTCGATGCCCTGGCACGACTACCCGGACGCAAGTCGATGATCTTAATGTCAGACGACCTGCCCATCGTAAGTGCGGACGAAAAGACGGGTACCGTGTCCGTGGGTGGAAGCGTTTCGATCGGTCCGGCCTCGATGAACCGTGGTGAGGACTTGCAAAAGATCGCCGAAAGAGCCATTCGTGCTTCGGTGGTGATCTACTCAATTGACACCCAGGGCTTACAAGTCACTGGACTCACAGCTGCCGACAACCAGCTCAGTCGTCCCGGTAGAGGACCGCAGAAGCAGGACCCTCTGGACGATCCCCGGCCTAATAATGCACTGATGTATTACCGTTCGTCTCTCTTGCAAAGCCGTCGAGAGGGTGGTGCACTGCTCGCGAAACAAACCGGCGGCTTTCAGGTTACCAACTCAAACGGTTTTCAACTCGATCGCGTCCTCGAAGATCAGAACGGTTACTATCTCCTCGGCTACCGGCCTACCGAAGAGACTTTCAATCGGAAATTCCATCAGATCAAAGTAAAGGTCACAGGATCGGGAATGACGGCGCGCTCGCGCTCCGGGTTCTATGGCATAACCGAAGAAGAGGCGCGCCGCCTACAGTTCACTCCGAGAGACGAAACGAATCTCGCGCTCGGCTCTCCATTTAGTGCGCAGGATATCGAACTCAATCTGAATTCGTTTTTTGCGAACGGCAAGACTGAGGGTTCGATCGTGCGCTCCTTTATCTACCTCAACACCGCGAATCTCACGTTTACGCCTGTCAACGGACGGCAGGAAACATCGCTCGAGATTCACGGCGCGGTCTTTGGCGACAACGGGACGATCGTCGAGCAAGTCAAACATAGCGCTGTACTGAGTTTGCGCGAAAGCGAATACGAACAAGCGAGGCGTGATGGCCTACGTCTCAGATTCGACATGCCCGCGAAAAAACCGGGCTCGTATCAGTTGCGTATCGCCGTGCGCGACCGGTCGTCGTCGAAGATCGGTTCGGCGGGACAGTTTGTGGCTGTGCCGGACTTAAACGGCAAGCGAGTTGCGTTCTCGGGAATTGTCTTACGCGGTAGTGGCGAAGGACCGATGTCGATCATTGCGATGACGAATCCACCTGCACGGCGTTATCCGGTCAACTCGGATCTCCAGTTTGCTTTCGTCGTTTACAACGCCGCAGTCGACGCGGCGACTCGCTTACCAAATCTGACGATGGAGACCAGGTTGTATCGCGACGGCAAGAGAGTCAAAGACGAACAGATTCCGATCGACGTCAAAGATCAATCGGATCTGTCGCGTCTGTTCATCAACGGCGCGATTCGTTTGAGTTCAAATCTTGAACCCGGCGACTACTATCTTCAGGTCGTGATTACCGACAAAGCAGCAATTGACAAACAGCCCCCGATCACACAATGGGTAGACTTCGAAGTTGTGAAGTGATTACCGTCGAGAACCAACGGGAGACGAAAATGAGAAAACCGATCAGTCTGGTAATGTTGCTCTTCTTTTGTTCAGTGACTGCGTGCGCGCAGCACATGAACGGAAACCATCACACGGCGACGCCTGCCGAAAACACGGAAAGCCAGGATTGGGCCAAGCAGCGGCTGGCTAAATCTTCCCGTCATCAGGAGTGGGTGAAAGTAAAGAACGGCGACCGTGAAGTGAGTAGTTTTGTGGTTTATCCGGAAGTGAAAACCAAAGCGACCGCCGTGGTCGTGATTCACGAGATCTTCGGCATGAGCGACTGGGTCCAGAGTCTCACCGATCAACTTGCGGAAGCTGGTTACATCGCAATCGCGCCCGATCTGCTTTCGGGCATGGGACCAAACGGCGGCGGCACGAGCTCACTCGATCGCAACGCCATCGGACAGAAGATTCGCGATCTGCCTCCCGGCCAGATCACTGCTGACCTGAATGCAGTGGCTGATTACGTCGCCAAACTTCCGGCTGCGAACGGCAAGGTTGTCGTTGCGGGTTATTGCTGGGGCGGTGGTCAGGCGTTTCGTTATGCGACCAACAATCCGAATCTCAAGGCAGCGTTTGTGTTCTACGGTCCACCGCCTACAACGGGCACCGACAACGCGATCGACAAAGAAGCACTCGCTCGAATCAAAGCGCCGGTTTACGGTTTTTATGCCGGCAACGACGCACGCATCAACGCAACGCTGCCCGCAACCACGCAAGCGATGACCGAACTGAAGAAGACTTTCGAACCGGTCACTTACGAAGGCGCCGGACACGGTTTCATGCGCGCAGGCGACGCGCCGGAACCGGCAGACAAAACGGCCGCCGACTACCAGAAACAACTGGACGCATGGAAGGGCAACAAGAAAGCACGCGACGAAGCGTGGGTTCGCTGGAAAAAACTACTCGCCGCGATCTAAATAAAATTTCATCACTTGGTGCGCAGCCGCGATCACTTTCTCCCGCAGTGATCGCGGCTCAAGCACCTCCAGATTCGAACCAAACCCCAACGCGTACTCACACGCCATCTCTTCGACATCGAAATGAACCAGCACTACCAGCCATCCATTTAAATCCGTGTCCACTACCTCGCCGACACGCGCGAACCTTCCAGCAAAGCGCAACCGCGGAAACACTTCCGGCGCCACGCGAAACTTCGCCACATACTTCGGAAGATTCGCTTTGAACTTCGTCGTCGACTGTTCCCAGAACGCCGCGAGATCAAAACCGGCAGGAATCGCACACGCATGGTCCATCACCTCCGCCTTTGCGATACGCGAGATGCGATAACTACGAATGTCTTCACCGACACCAGCCACGAGGTACCACGCGCTCCCCTTTGCTACCAACCCTAACGGATCGACCTCGCGCTCGACTTCGTCACAATCCGGACCACGTTGATAAGTAAACCGCAGCTTGCGTTCGGACCAGATCGCCTCCTGCAACACCGGCAACAACGGAACCACTTCTTCCTGTCGCGACCAGCCGCCAGTGTCGATGTGAATCCGTCGTCGCGCCTGTTCGGCGCCCTGGCGATACATGGCAGGAAGCGCGGCGAGAAGTTTCAGCAGTGCGCCTTCAGAGGCTTTCTTGAGACGGAGATCAGCGAGGAGTTTTGGCGGCTGAGTTACAAAGAGCGATTGGATTTCGGCTTCGTTGAGGCCGGTGAGGTTCGTGCGGTATTCGCCGAGTAACGACCAGCCTCCGGTGCTGCCACGCTCCGCGACAACGGGAATACCCGAGAAGCTGAGCGCTTCCATGTCTCGATGAATCGTGCGTTCGGAAACTTCCAACCGCTCGGCCAACGTGCGCGAGGTCAGTTGGCCGTGCGTCTGCAATAGCAAGACTATCGATAACAACCGGTCCGCTCGCATGTGAGTGATTCTATCTCAGAAACATGACACAAGTTGTCATATATCCACGACTAAAGTGATTTTTGGAGGTGACACACAGATGCGAAACGTAATCTTCGGCGGCGCAAACACGCTCGACAACTACATCGCCGGAAAGGGCGACTCGATCGATTGGATTCGGCACACCGGGGAAGTCAACGACATCATGCGCGACTACTGGCAGCGGATCGACACGGTCATCATGGGTCGCAGGACTTGGGAGATCGCGATGAAAGGCGGTTCCGGCGGCGGCTCCAAGGGAATCAAAAGCTACGTCTGCTCACGCACGCTCAAGAAAATTCCCGGCAAGAAAGTTGAGCTCGCGCCCGACGCCGTGAGCCTGGTGAAGCGGCTCAAGTCGGAAGAAGGAAAAGACATCACCGTGATGGGCGGCAGCGAGATCGGCAAGTCGTTATTCGAAGCCGGATTGATTGACGAGTTTGGCGTCAACGTTCATCCGGTCCTGCTCGGCTCCGGCATACCGCTCTTCACCGAAATGGATCGGCGGATCGATCTCGAATTGCTTGAATGCCGGCAATTAAAAAACGGCTGCGTGTTTCTGAACTACCGTGTTCTTCCGTGAAGTGTTTTTGCCACAAGAGGCACAAGATGTTCGCAAACCTTTTGTGCTTCTTTGTGGCTCTATTTAGCCAGCACTTCGCGGAAGAATTCTACCGCGCGCGGATCGCCTGATTCGCCCAGCGAACGAATCGCCTGTTTGCGCACCATTTGATTCGGATGCGAACGCGCGATCTTGATCAGCAGCGGCACTGACTCTTCGGAACGTCGCTCGCTGATCGCACGCACGGCTTGCACTTGAACTTCCGCGTTCGCATCGTTGCTCTGCGCGGTCGCACTCAGAAATTCAAAACTGCGTTTACTGACGCGCTCGCCCAACATGCGAATCGCGTGTTTCTTCATGTCAGCGGGTTCGTTGCTGCGCGCGATCTCAAACAGCTTGTCTTCAACGCGCGTGCTCTTGATCTCCGAAAGCGATTGGAGCGCCGCACGACGCACTTCCGGCACCTGTTCCGTGTCGAACAGTTTCAGCAAATCGTCAACTGCCGCTTCGCCACGTTCACCCAACACGCGCACTGCTTGCTTGCGCAACTCGCTGTTCGTGTCGGTGCGTGCGATTTCCAGTAAACGAGCCTGTGCTTTCGGGTTCTTCGTTTCGGCGAGTGAACGCAACGCCGCTTTCTTTACTTCGATGTTCGCGTCGTTTGCATAGATCTTCATCAACTCGTCCGCGGCATCGTCGCGTTGGAAGTGACCGATTTGGCGCGCCGCCGTGCGCCGCGATTCCCAATCGGAATCGCTCTTCGCCACGCCGAGCAGAAACGCGAACGCCGGCTGCTCTTCGTCGCTGTGACCCGCTGCCGAAATGACGCTGCGCCGAATCTCCGCGTCTTTCACGTCCTGGTAAAGACTCTGGATCGTCGCCATCGTGCCGCGATCGTGACTCTCGCCGATCGCGTGCGCCGCCGACCGTCGCAGTTTCTTATCTTCCGCGTCATTGCGGACGAGCGAAGCGAGGAACTGTTGCTCGCCACCGGTCTGGCCCAACCAGTAAACAGCCGAAGAACGAATGCGCTGGTTCGGCGAATTGCTAACGAAGTTCTTCAGCATGCCGCTGACGCGCGAGTCGTCGTGCAACGCAATGCCGAGCACGGCGCGTTCGCTCAACGTGTCGAGCGGCGACGCAGCGGCGATGGCGCGCAGGTAATTCAAGCTTTCTTCGTTGTTCGCGCGGCCGAGCCAGAAAACGGGATAACCGCTGTACTCGCGTTTGCGTTCGAGGTTGTAGATTTCCATGCGCGTGATCTGGTTCGCCGCAGGGTCGCGCAACAGAAAGATCGCGAGGCTGCGTGTTTCGACGGTCATGCCGCTGGCGTCCGTGCCGACGAAAACCGTCGTGTCGCCGATCGTGCTCATGTTGCCGCGAAACTCGAGAATCGCCGGATCGATCGCCACGCCCGGGCGAACGTCGAATGTGTACGCCGACCAGTACGGCGTTGAACGCTTTTGTCCCTGGGCGTGCGCGTTATCGAGTTTGGTCATCAGGTCGGCGCCTTCGACCGTCGTGAAGCTTTGGACGGTCGTGGCGGTGGACTGAATCCTAAGGTCATCGCCACTGTGAGCCTTAAGCTCAGTTCCACCGCACGCCGCAAGCACAAGTAGAAGAGAAAGAATTTGCGAGAGAGTCATGGGCTTTTCTCCAATAGGTCCTGTTGGTCCTATAGGACCTATTTCTAATAGGACCTATTTCAATAGCTCTTCCAAAAACTTCAGCGCTTCGGGATCCTTGCTTTCGCCGAGATACCGCACCGCATATTTGCGCAATTCCACCGATTGATCGTTGCGCGCAATCGTCATCAGCTTGCGCACCGCGACCTTCTGTTTGGAATCGCCGAAGGCGCGGATCAGCGCCGCCTTCACTTGTTGATTTTGCTCCGCGTCGTACATTGCGACGAGTTGGCCCACCGTCTGTTCGTCGTCTTTGTCGCTCAACTGACGGATCGCGAAGCCGCGTAGCTCGATCGATTCGCCCGTCTTGGCAATGTCCAACAGCTTGGCCTGCGCGCGCGGATCGTTACTGTCGGCAAAGGTCCGCAGCAGTCCCTGCTTGATCTGAACGTTTGCTTCGCTGTTGTAGAGTTGGATCAACTGGTCGAGACCCATTTTTCCGTGGTCGCCGAGGGTACGGATGGCCATAATGCGCAGTTCCGGCGTCTCGCCCTGCTTCGCAACGTCGAGGAGCTTTGCTTGCGCAGCCGCGTCGTTTTCGCGGTCAGCCAACGCACGCAGTACCTGATAACGAATCTCTTTTGTTTTGTCGGCGTCGTAAATCTTGATCAACTCGCCGGTAATCTGTTCGTTGCGTTGATCGCCGAGGTATCTGATGGCGGTCAAACGAAGCTTCAGATCAGCGGTGGGGGTGCGCGCAATGTCGAGCAGGATCGGGAACGCACGCGTGCCGCCATGTCTTCCCAGCATCGACAGAGCCGCGGCTTGAAATCCCGCGCACTGCGTCGCCGTATTTGCCTTCAGTGAATCGGTGACGATTTGAACCGCACGATCTTCGTCAGCCTGAAACAGACTCTGCAACGCGAGAATCTTGATCTCGCAATTGTCTCGCGCCAGTGCCTGTTCGACGTCGGCTTTGCGTCCCAGCGTGACCAGCAAAGCCTGGGCTTCCTGTCGCCAACTCGAATTCGGATATCGCTCGATTAGGCGCACCAGCGGGGTCGCGGCGTCTTCAGCTCGGCCTTGTTTATGCAGTGCGTAGCCATACCAGTAGAGTGCGGCGTCGAGGTCTTTATCTTTGGGGTAGCCTTTGATGAACTCGTTGAATTTTTCCGCGGCGCGTTGCCAGTTCTGCGCTTCGATTTGATCGCGGCCTTCGCGAAAGATCTGCATCGACGCGGTGTTGCCTTTGGTCGCTTGCATGAATTTCTCGAGCTTCGCGAGGTCCTGGCCGTAAGCAACGCTCGCAAGAGTTAACACTGCGAGTAAGATTTTGATGTGGGGGCGAATGATCAGTAGCGATTTCATAACGTCGTTTTGTCCTTCGATTGAATTACTGCTTTCTTTAAGGTTCACCGCACAGGCACAGAGAACCGAGAGCGAGCGCAGGCGATCGAGCGGTGATCAAAAACGCACATGGCCTCTCCATTCCCTGTGCCTCTGAGGTCAACCAGTGCTGACTGTCAAACTAATCAAGTGCACGAGCGAGTGCAGTGGAGTTGACCTGCAACAGCGCCACGATGTTTTTGCGACTGACACGTTCGCGAATCACGCGAACCTTGTCGTTGTCCGGCTTGTCCGGAAGGTTTGCGATGTCTAACAGAATCGGTTCGAGACTATCGAGCAACGACGCGACCTGAACGTCGCCGGAAGCGTCGGCTTCACGCCGGAGCATCATGTTTTGATAGACCAGTTGCTTGGCGCGTGTGCGTTCGTAACGCACTTCAGCAGCGGCGCCCGGCTCTTCGAGTTGCACGTTTCTGAACGCACGCAGCAACGTTTCAGCTTTTTCAAAATGCAGCGCGGTCATGGTTTGCGCGTCAGCAGGACGAGTGCGTTCCGGCGCGGGCGGTTGAACGTCTTTAGGAATTGCAGCGAACTGTTCGCCGGGCTTAGGCTCACGCACTGGAGCCGGACGGCGCGGTTTTGGTGTTGGCTGTTGCTGTGGACTTTCCTGTCTTTGTTGCGGTTCGGCTGTTGGCGAAGGTGTCGCTTCCGGTGACGAAGCAGGAACAGGATTCACTTGATTCGCAATTTCCGAGGGTGTTGGATTGAAAGTCAATCCGATGATCAGCGCTACGATCGCAATCGATGCAAGCGCCACCGCTGCATAACCCCAATTCCATCCTAAAGTGACTTTCGCACCTGGCGCTCCTCGCTTAGCCAGGATCTTCGCCAACGCACGGTTCTGAACTTCAGCCGGTAACGAAGCTTCAAAACTACTGATCTGACTGCGCAAGCTGAGAAAATCCGCACGTGCTTCTTCGCATTGCGCACAAGTCAACAAATGACGCTCAACTTCACGCGCTTCAGCAGCCGGCAGTTCACCGTCAATCAACGAAGAAATCTTTTCTGTAAAATCGCAGTTCATAATCCGTGTTCCAACTTAACTTACGCTCGCACCAGCCACTTTCACGCGTCTGCTCCACCGTTCGCGCAACGCCGCCCGCGCCCGAAATATGTCAACCTTCACCTTGCTCTCCGAAACGTTCAGCACTTCTCCAATCTCGCGATAACTCAACTGTTCCTGTTCTCTCAACAACAACGCCGTGCGCTGATCTTCCGGCAACGTCTGCAACATCTCGAGCACCAACGTTTTGCGTTCCCGCGTCTCATATTCCTGTTCGGGATTGCGTGCCGCGGGTCTCATTGCCTCCACCACTCGATCAAACAACCGGTAGCGCGTGTGCGTCTTGCGAAACTCATTGATCGCCAGATTTCGCGCCACGCGATAGAGCCAGAAGCGAGCTTCACCCGGCGGCAAGGTGCCCCATGCCGTGCGATGAAGTTGCAGGAAGCTCTCCTGTGCCAAGTCCTGCGCCAGTGGCGCGCGGCCTCCCAATAAACACTCCAGAAAGCGGCATAGGCTAGGGTAAAAATCCTGAAAC
>DATEHX010000280.1:0-3205 GCA_035279345.1 Pyrinomonadaceae bacterium
ATGAGGCGGTGATCGTGATCAACTGCATGCCGGAGTTGATGCGGCACACGCGCATGGGCCGTCTGGATGGTAACAGGCTCGGCTCGATCTTAAAGTTTCGCACCGATAAGAAAAGAACCAATCATGGAAAGTATCTGAAACTCGTCGATCGGCTGCCGAAGATACTGAAGTTCATTCCTACTACTGGAGCGCTCACAGACGCGAAGCATTATCTATATCTCTTCTGTTACTTCCTCCAGCCGACGCCGGCGAACATTCAGTCGATGCTGCTTTACTCGCTGAAGCACTACGTTCGCGACGCGCGTCTTAAAGCTGTAAAACTCGAAGCCCCGCAGCAAGTGCCGTCCGTGGCGATTTATCATCCGGATGCGTCGAAGCTCTTTGAATCTTTCGAGTCCTATCAAAAGTGGTACAAGAAACAACTCAATCCAAAGTCGACGATCGGCTTGCTCCTGATGCGTCCACAAGTGATCAGCAAAACCACAAAACATTACGACGCGCTGATCAGATCGATCGAAGCCGAAGGCCTCAGCGTTATCCCGGCCATTGCGACGCTCATGGACAACCGCGAAGCCGTATCCAGGTTTTTCATCCATGAAAGCAGCGCTCGCGTCAGTCAGATAACATCCCTCACGGGTTTTAGTTTCGTCGGCGGCCCGGCAATGAACGACAGCGCCGCTGCTTCCGAGTTTCTCAAACAGCTAAATCTTCCATATCGCTCCGCCGTCAGCCTTGATACACAAACCATCGAAGCATGGGGGGATTCAGCCACCGGGCTGAATCCGATTCAAGCCGGAATGCAAATCGCGATTCCCGAGATCGACGGCGCGACAGAGCCGTTCGTCTACGGCGGAATCCCGAGCCGCGGACAAGAACCAATTGCGTTAGAAGATCGCTGCACGCGGTTCGCGCGCCGTTTGAAGCGTTGGCACAACTTGCAAACCGCACCGCGCGATCAAGTCAAACTGGCAATCGTGCTGTTCTGCTTTCCGCCAAGCAAAGGCAACATCGGCACCGCCGCGGATCTCGACGTCTTTCCCGGCGTTTGGGATTTGCTGAAGCGAGTCAAAGAAGAAGGTTACGAAGTTGACCTTCCGGAAAACGCCGACGACTTGCGCGAACAACTACTCGGCGGCAACTCCGAAGAGTTTGGCGCAACCGCAAACGTGGCTTACAGAATGAGCGCTGATGAATATCGGCATCGCTGTCCGTACGCGAGGGAAGTGGAGAAAGATTGGGGCGCCGTGCCGAGTCACATCCCGATCCAGGGTCTCACTCTTGGGAACGTTTTCATCGGCGTGCAACCGACTTTCGGTTACGAAGGCGATCCGATGAAGCTGATGATGGCGCAGAGCGGCTCACCGACCCACAGCTTCATGGCCTTTTATACATATCTGTCGAAAGTCCTGAACGCCGACGGCGTGATTCACTTCGGCACGCACGGCTCGCTTGAGTTCATGCCCGGCAAACAGATCGGACTCTCCGGCGAATGTTGGCCCGACCGGCTCATCGGCGAACTGCCAAACTTCTACGTCTACAGCGTCAACAATCCTTCCGAAGGCTCGATCGCCAAACGCCGCTCGTACGCGGAGCTGATCTCGTATCTCACGCCGCCAATCGAGAACGCGGGCTTGTACAAAGAGTTCGCCAGTTTAAAGGAGTTGGTGATGGCGTATCGCGAGTCGCGCTCGGAAACCGAACGCGCCCGGTTATTCGAGTCGATCGATCAACTAGCCGTGGAACTTCACCTGAACTAATCCTCTAAACTGATCCTTATCGACCCGATGCCGAAACGCCTCAACTCCATTGATCAGTACTATAGGTATGTCGTACTGATATTTTCTGAGTAGCTCATCATCAGATTCGATATTGACCTCTTCGAGGGTGAAGCGATCGCTACAGCCGGAGGTCTCGATCGCGAGCTTGGCGTCATCGCAGAGATGACAGCCGGGCCGTGAATAAACAATTACATGAGGTTTGGTCAACGAACAACTCCATAGGGCTTGGGTGTTAGCGCCCGAATTTGGCGTAAAATTTCTTGCGCACCAATCGCGAAACAGGTATAAATGTCACGCCGACCACATTATATTGTTTTTGATAGGCGCGGCGCTCTTCATGTTTAAGCAAATAATTTGCTTTTCTGCGCAGAGAGTGATCCCTGTAAGTGGGGGATTTGTATACTCGGCTCTCTGCTAGCTTATGTCGAAGTGTACCCACGGAAGTTCGCAACGCCCACAAAGGAATGAAGTGACGGAGGTTTCGACTTGGATAGTCAAGCCGATCAAATATCCGCTCGACCAGGCACCGCGCTGAACGTGCCAACCCCCAATAAGGTTAGCACCGCCGCACCGGCGCGTCCGGTGGAAACGGTCGAGACGACTTCTGATCCGCCAGTGAACAAAATGCGCCGCCGCATTGTCTGGGCGACGGTCGCCGGTTCGCTGATCACTTTCTTTCTCATGTTCGTGCGGTTCTTCCTGCCGCGTTCGATTCTCGAACCATCCAGCACTTTTCGTATCGGGCCTGTGGGCGACTACGCCATCGGCGTCGATACAAAATGGCAACAGCAATACCGCATCTGGGTCACGCGCACTTCCGATCGTCTCTTCGTGATCTATGCACGCTGCACGCACCTCGGCTGCACGCCTGACTGGAAAGCCAGCGAAAACAAGTTCAAGTGCCCATGCCACGGCAGCGGTTACGACAGTGAGGGGATCAACTTCGAAGGCCCGGCGCCGCGCCCGATGGACCGCGCGCAGGTGAAACTCGATGCGGAAGGGCAGATCGTGGTCAACACCGGCAGGCTTTTCGAATGGCCGAAAGGCGGCACCAACCACTTTGAAGACGAAGCAGACGGCGCTTTTATCCGGGTGTAAGCCCCGAATCGACACATGGACAACGATCCGAAAGAGACGAAGCAGCTAACTACGGGCGAAGAAGACCGTAATAAGAGCATGCTTGAGAAGGTCAAAGAGGGCACGAGCGCGCTCAAAGACCGCGCGATCGAAGAGGCGAAGGAATACAAGGATCCGCAGGAAACGCAGCTTTGGAAGTCGATCTTCCGCGTCTCGCATGACCGTTCCGATCCGCGTAACCGTTCGCTCGCGATTCTTTCAAACGTCTTTCTCCACCTGCATCCGGCGAAGATCAATCGCGATGCGGTGCGCTATCCGTTCACGTGGGGCATGGGCGGCATCACGTTCTA
>DATEHX010000281.1:0-3663 GCA_035279345.1 Pyrinomonadaceae bacterium
TGGTTGATAGCGATGCGATAGATCCAAGTGCGCAGGTCCGATTCGCCGCGGAAGTGACTGATACTCTGAAACGCCCGCAAAAACGTCTCCTGCGTCAGGTCGCGGGCTTCTTCGCTACTTTCGGTCAAGCGATAAAGCAGACCGTAAATCTCACCCGACCGCTCGTTCACCAGTATCTCGAAGGCCGCCGCATCGCCGCGCTTCAATCTTTCAACGAACTGAGCCTCGATTTGAGGCCGCGCCTCTACCAGGGTCGCCGGAGCAACCTGCTCCAATTCGATTTGCCCGCGGAGGGCTATTGGCTCTCCGTAGCTCACTGATCACCCCCTGGGGCGGGAACCAGAGCATTTAACGATCTTTGCCCATTCCCGGACAGGCACCCGCTTAGACACCAGTGCCGACCGATTTGTTCCCAATAAAATTTCACCGACAGCTAAAACTCCGCTCGTGTCTTAGATGCATTCGCGGTTGACAACTTTTCCGACGCGACATTAGAGTGACAATTTCGCTAATCATACACCCAAGAGAACGCAGCCGACCATCCAGGCTTGCGAGAGGGAACCTAAGTGGCAAAGTATAAGAAAAAGCGAGTGCGGGAATTGCAACACGACCGCTTTCGCGACACAACAATGGGCTTCTTCGACCGCCTCGGCGAGCTGCTGGAGGGTAAAGGACGCACGATCCTGTACGCTTTGGGAGGCGTCATTCTGGCAGGCATCCTCGTTATGGTCTTTGTTAGATGGAGCAATAAGAAGTCTGACGAGGCGAGTCAGGCCCTCGGCCGCGCTATCACGATTTCCACAGCCGACATCAACCCCGCGCCGATCCCGGGCAGCACTGACCCGACTTTCGGCAGCGAATACGACCGCGCGCAGAGCGCTATCCAGGAGTTTGAGAAGGTCGCAGCCAAGTACGGCGACCCGTATCGAGCAGAAGCCCGTTATTTTATCGCTTCAAACCGTTTGCTGGTCGATCGTAACAAAGCCCTGACGGAGCTAAGCGAACTCTCGAACAGCAGCGTCCCGGAAGTCGCGGCGTTGTCGAAATTCGCGCTCGCGCAAGCGAAAGAGAGTGACGGCAAACTGGACGAGGCCGCGCAACTCTACAGCGACCTGGCCAAACAAAACAGCACCAGCGTGACCTCCGAGACCGCAAATCTGCGCCTCGCAAAGGTCTACAACAGGCAGGGCAAAAAGAAAGAAGCCGTTGATGTGCTCTTCAATCTCGTCGATGCGTCGCGAAAGGCAAAAGGCGAGAACAACCAGCCGGCCCCCGTTTCGGTTGCGGCCCGAGAGGCAGCCACCGAACTGCAAAAACTAGATCCGGAACGTTACGCCCAGCTTCCGCCAGAGACCCCACCGTCGTTACTTGGTTAGGTCTGGGAAATTGCGCGGAGGACGAACCCGGTTTGGACAATCTAACGCATTCACTCGTCGGTCTCACGGCAGCCAAGGCGGGTTTGGAAAGATTGTCACCCGGCGCGAGTCTACTCTGCGTTCTCGCTGCTAACTCACCCGATGCTGACATCGTAGTTTTGGCGTTCGGAGATCGTTGGGACTTTCTCCAGCACCATCGCGGCATCACTCACGCAATCGTAGGCGTGGTGTTTCTGGCGTTGCTGTTGCCACTGATCTTTGCCGGCGTCGATCGCTTGTGGGCGCGGCTGCGCAATCAATCTCCAAAAACAAAGTTTCGTGGTTTGCTGATCGCGTCGTTCATTGCGAGCGCCACGCATCCATTCCTTGATTGGACTAACAATTACGGGATTCGTTTTCTGTTGCCGTGGAATCCACGCTGGTTCTACGGCGATCTGGTTTTCATAGTCGATCCGTTTATTTGGGTCGTACTTGGCGGTGCGGCGTTTCTGCTGGCTTCGAAAACGAAAACCTCAAAGTTCTTTTGGGCGGCAGTGGCGGCGGTCATCACGTTTTTGATCCTTTTCAGCGGCCGCAGCGGCGACTTGCCGCACCAAACGTTGATCGCGGGGTTATGGATCGCGGCTGTGGTTGTGATTATTGGCTTGTATGTGATGGACGCACGTGAGCGCTGGGGTTCGAAGATCGCGTTCGCCGCGATTGGAGTCGTACTGGTTTACTGGGGCGGACTCGCAATTCTGCATTCGCGGGCACTCGAACGCGGCCGTGAAGAAGCTAACCAGATTGTCGCGCCAAACAATGAAAGCGTCTCCCGACTCGTCGCAATGCCAACGCTTGCCAATCCACTGCGGTGGGACTGCGTTTTCGAAACAGATCAGGCCACGTACCGGTTTCCGCTCGCCTTGAACGGTCAAACACAGGCTGGACGCGTGATTCGTTATCCAAAACCGTCGGGCAAACTTGCCTCGGCACTTGATGCTGTTTCACGAGACAAACCGGGCCGCGTGTTCCTCGGTTTTGCCAGATTTCCCGTCGCCCGTCTCGCGGATCCAGACTGCACGACGCAGACTCTCCTGCAATTGGCGGACTTGCGCTACACTGAACCAGGCACATCGCGCGGCACTTTCGCGGTCGAGTTGCCGGTTGATTGCCCTGAGGGTTTCGTGGGGGGCAGATGAGTGAACCAAGAGAGTTAAATAGTCTGCCCGCCCTGGCAGGAGTCAAAGACGAACGCGAACGCGCACTCAAGCGCCCGCCGATTGTCAGCGTGCGCGTTTCGCCGGGTCCGTATCTCGCCGTCGGGTGCGTCATCACTTTCTTCGCCGCGCTGTTGCTTCGCGCTCAATACGACGCACTGTCTGTATTGGTCGTCGCCTTCACGTGGATCGTCATTCCTTTACTCGCGCTGACCGATCGCATCGTGTTCGACGGCGTTTTGTTACGGCGGCAAGGTCTGCTCGCTTCGGTTCTCCATCTACTCTTCAGCTATCGAAAACAACTCGCGGTTGACGACTTCGAGACAGTCGAAACCCAAGCCGTGCGCACGTTGCGGCGCGGCGGCAGCGTTCGGTATCGCTATCGCACGCAGATCAACGGCAAAGGAAAACAGTTTGTGATCATCTCCGGCGGACGCGATCACCGGAAGATGGTGCGCGAACTGTTCCCGTTAATTCACGAAAACAAACTCGACGGACGCACGCGCGATTTGCGCGACTACCTCAACGATCCGACTTTTCTCGAACGCAAAGCACAACTCTCGCAGTTGGCGTCGTCGGAAATTCTCGACGTTGCGGACACGGACTTTAAATTGGGCGGCAAGTTGAAACGGGCGCACGATGCTGAACCGATCGTTTCGACGCCTGAAGACATGGAGCGTGCGCACGTGTTGCGTCGTCTTGGTAACGAACTGCGCGTATCGGGTCGTTTGCGCGAGGCGAGTGAAGCATTCCGGCGCGCGTTGAATGTTCGTCCGCATGGTGCGTGGCTGATTTACGACTTCGCACGGTTGTTGCGATCGCAGGCGAGTGCGCAGGGAAATGCGCGACTGCTTTCGCGAGCGAGGGCGGCGCTGCGGTTGGCGAGTATAAGGGCGAAGAATGATCTGGTGTTGTTGCCGTTGATTGGCGAGAGTTTTCTCGAGTGTGGCGATGCGCGTCAGGCGCGGCTGGCGTTGCAGAAAGTGGTGGAGTTGGATAGTGGAAACTTCAAAGCGCGCGTCGGGCTGGCGGACATCGCGCTTCGTGAAGGAAAACTCGCGCACGTGATTCATCACTATCACGAGGCTGCG
>DATEHX010000282.1:0-15677 GCA_035279345.1 Pyrinomonadaceae bacterium
CTGTTCCTGACCGTGAAACCCACCATGCCGATCGGAAGCTTGCCGGACGGAATGGGAGAACGAGAGTTTCCAAAGCAAGTCGATGAAATGCTGCTGCGCGCGGACCTGCTTTCCGCCGCGCTCAATTTGATCTCCTTTAAAGTCGATGAGAGCAAACCTCGGATCACGATCGAGGCGGCGATTCAGGGAATCTATGGCCGGGCGCTGTATCGTCCTTCCGACTTGAACAACGATACGCCGCCGCACCTCATGATCGCTGGATACACTGCCGCTGCTCCCACTGGCGTGGTCAAGCCGGGCCTTGTTTGTCTCGATCTGATCGAGTCGGGCGGAAAAACAGAACTGAGGGACGTGAGCGCCTCGCCTGTGACCATGGCCCATTATTTCTGGAAGTTTAATTCGCCGGAACCTGCTGCCGGACAACCGATCGATCCCGCGCAGCGCGGAGGTGTTACCCCAACGCGCTATCCGGTTTTTGGCGCGGACAAGCCGGTACTTGCCGCTAGTGTTTTCGATGTGAGCCGGCTGTATCGCGGACTTCCTTCGGGAACGAAGTCGAACTACAGGTCCGACAAATTTCCGGGTGGCGATCCTGATCTCGGTATCAAGGTCGAGGAGTTTAAGTTCTATCACAATCCGCTGACGGTCGATAAAGGAGACGCTTTCGAGACGTTCTTCACCGTTCACCATATCTGGCGGTTGGATACGAAGCAGAATAGCTGGGTGGTCCATCCACTTTTCAAATACTCCGGCAAGCCTGCGAAAGTGAAGCTCACTGCGTTTGTGGCGTCGATCATTGAGCGCGCGCCGCGAAAGGATGGACAAGGTGGAACTGCGTTCGGCCAGACGTGGGACGTTTTCAACCGCTTGCACTTGTGGCATTCGAACGGTTCAAAAAAGACGTTCTATATCTCAGTCGACTCGTTTGGAATAAACAAACCTGTCAGCAATGAAGGGACTGCCGCTTATTCTGCCTGGCACCAGAATTACAAGTGCCGGCGCGACGGTCACTTCGAAATCATTTTCGATTTGGAAGCCGGAGAGTACGAACTCGCGATGCAGAGCGAGGCAGCTTTCTGGCGTGGACCAAAACGCTATGAAGGATGGCAGTCGACGTCATTGGCGTTCTTCCTGCATGGCATATCGATCGAACGGGTGTAAGTTTTGCCACCGACTTCACGGACGAGACGGATTGAGGAAAGTCCGTGTACGTCCGTGAAAATCGGTGGCCCTACATTCTTTAACTTCAACTCAAAATAGGAGAAATAGATCTAGCAATGAAATGCAATTTACTCACAAGGACCATCACTTTGCGGGTCCTTGCCGTCTCACTCATATCCCTCGCAGGATTGGGCATTCAAGCGTCGGCCCAAACGTGGAGTCTGACAAACGCGCAGCGTCAGGCGTACCTTAATTACTACGCCCCCGTGATCCTGAAGCGCGCGGACGAAAATAACAATAAGCAGGGTCGCGACTGGATCACCAACTTCGACTTCGACCAGGACAACAACTTCTCAAACAATCGCGTCAACTGGCAGAGCGTCCCCAACTACGTGAACGCCTCCGCCAATGGCCCGAGCGCCTACGACCGCTGGCGCATTCGCCCGACGCTCTACACCGCAATCATCGAATACATGGAGAACGGCAGCAAGTCGCTCGTGCTCTTCTATCACATCTTCAACGCGACCGATAAAGATGCTAAAGACATTCATGATTGGGAGCGCGTCGAAATTTTGGTGCGCAACGTGACCGGCACGCCGGGCGGCGCCGGCGAGTACGTCAATCACGTCACCGGCACAATGCACGGCGAACAACTCATACGCCGCTATTACGACGGGCTGAACTTCATGCAGACCGCTACCGGCAAGCACATCTTGATCTGGCAGGCGGACGAGAGCGACTGGGATTGGTATACCGGCACCGATTACGGTTACCACGGGCACGCACTGCAGCACGTCATCACGCCTTACAGCACGATTGCTACCGTGATGAACTCGTTGTCCACGGATGCCAAGCTGGCCGTTAATGAATCGGATAGTAAAAACGTGCATTACGTGTTCGTGCCTGAAGGATCGCAGGCAGCGGTTGATACGTGGCGCGCGAAGCCGCTGACCTACACGACTGCATATGGCCTCGCGAGCCGCGTCGACAACAACGACTCGGTGCGTTGGGCCAACACGAAACGCATCACTTACGAACTTCAGGACGTTGCTGACATCTTCCCGACACAGTGGCAAGGTAACGCGTGGCAGGTCTCGTGGCTGACGAATGCCCAACGTTACATTCGACTGGAGAGTCCGATTGTGAACGAGGCAGGCCAGGCGGAGGTACCCGCGGGAATGCAGCTTTTCAACCTGTGGTCGCGTGACATCGGGAAGTCAGACTCTGTTGGCGCGGACGCCGCTGTGCTCGCTAAGTTGCCGATTTGGGGCGCCTACTCGGCTGAGTTGAATTCGGAATTCTCGATACCGGAGATGAGTTGGACACAAGACGACTTCGGCGCGTTTGCGGGACTCGGGGTTGACAGCTTCGGACGAAGCCGCGGCGCGGCCAGTGGGTTCTTCGATTCGCACAATTCTTACTGGTGGCAGCACGATTTCTTCGTGCACTCGGGAGAGATCACCAGCAGTTCGACGCACTTTGAAGCGGGCACGTGGCTTCCGGGCGCGTGGTACACGGCGGCGAACGGTGGTTTCGACGGCCGCTGGGTGCAATTGTTTAATGATCGCGCGGGCCTTGAACCGTTTGTGGCGCTGAGTTTGTCGGTGACCCATCCGGCGAATCGGTGCGGCGATGTGTTTTCCGTTACTGCTAAAGCGACGGGCGGTTTGTCGCCGTACACCTTCACGTGGGTGAACGCGACGCCGGTGTCTCCACCGTACGCCCCAACAAACTTTGCCGAGATGTCGATGGGGCAAGGCAGCGTCACGGTGCAAAGCGCGGATGGTCAAACAGCGACCTACAGCATCCGCGTGCCGATCAAATGCACGGGCACCGGCGGCGGCGGAGTAATACCATAGCGTTGCCACAAAGAGGCACAAGAAGCACAAAAAATCATTTGTGCCTCTTGTGCCTTTTGTGCTTTTTGTGAACCTACTTAATCGGCGCCTCGAACAGGCTCGCTTCGAGCGCCAGGTTGTGGCGGATTTCTTTGACGGTCAGGCTGAAGGTTAGTTTTTCAAAGCGTTGACTCATGCTGAACGGGTATTGAATGCCTTCAACCGCGCGCCAGTCGTCGTAATAAATTTCAACCGGCACAGTGAGGGCCCCGAGTCTGCGCGCTGTGTTCATGCGCACTGGCAAATAAGTTTTGGCGTCGAGATAGAGACGCTCTACTGCTCCCACCGCCGGCTGTAAATCAAGCACGTAAACTTCTCGATAACCGATGTGGCTCGATCCGGCGAGCGTTACCTTTGCAAAATTACTCTTCACTCTAACTACCCCGTAAATATCACCGTGGCGTCGTAGCGAGGCCAAATCTGCCCCGGCCTTAACCGGCCGCACGCCCTCGTTCACGGTTTGCGACCAACCGCTGCGACCGTTGTAGGCGAGCTTCGTCTTGCCGAAAGGATAAGCGTCCATCATGGTCATCGATTTATCAGGCGCTTGCGCATAGATTTCAAAACTGCCGCCGCGGCTCAGGCCTGCCACGTCCAGGGTGCCTTTCATTACAATACTCGTCACCGCGTTGATCGCTTTTGCGCCGCCCATCGCTGCAACGTAGCGCGCGAGCAGTTCATCGACAGCCGGCAACGAACCGGAAGTCTGAATCGTTTGACCGTCATTTACGACCGTGCCCCCACTCGAACCACCACCCAACGTGCGAGTCGTACTGGCGGCGGCCGGTTCAGCAGCGAGTGGACCAGCCAGCGGACCGCTGCGTCTGCGTGTGTTCGCACCGCCACGATTAGTCGCAGACGTATCGTTCAACGAGTCGAGCTGACTCTGCGCTTCGTTCTTGATCCGCGGATCTGAATCGCGCGTCAGTGGTTCGAGCAGCGCACGTGCAGCCGCAACGTCAGAGCGAGCTGCATAAATCTCGCCCAGTAACAGCGCATAGTCCGATCGACCCGGTTGCAATCGCCGCGCTTTCTCCGCCAGTTGCTGTGCTTCCTCGAGGTTTTTGTCGGTGACGAGATTGACGAATGCCAGGAGGTAATACGGGGCCGCGAATTCCGGCGCGAGCTTGATGGCGCGCGACAGTTGTTCGCGAATTATAGCCGCGGTTTCCGGCGGATATTCCGAGATCGTGCCGTTCGGTGACACTGGCTCACGACTCAACAACCACGCGTAGTGATAGTGAACGAGGTAATGCTGCGGCGTTGTCGTCGCACGTTGCAAATACTTCTTCGCTTCGGCGAAGCGCCTTTGGTAAATGGCGAGTTGGCCCAACTTCGCGTAAGCGTTTGTCAACCCAGGGTCCAGCGCGATCGCTTGTTTGAAATAACGTTCGGCGTCTTCGCCACGGCCGATGTGCAACAGCAAGTCGCCGAGGTAGAAGTTCGCTTCGGCTTCGGAGAGCGACACGCGTTGGATAGCCGTGAACGACGCATAAGCCTGCGGATCGTCGGCGCTCGCGATGCGCAGTGAGGGAAGTTCACCCTGGCGTATGTAGGCGCGCAGTTCTTTCTCGATCGTGTCGAGACTCATGCCGAAAGAGTTTTCCAACGCTTTCGCCACGTTTTCGCCGCGGCCCGCGAGATTCAGAAAACGTTTGAACTGTTCCTGCCGCCCGGAACCGCCGAGCATCAGGTAATGGACCAGCGCCCACGACTCGCCGTAGAAAATTCCGGTCTTGTCCTGTTCGTTGTAGTGTGGCGAACGCGTGTCGATCGAGAGCAGAGTCTCGAGCGGAAGCATTTCCTGATTGCGCAACAGGCGCATGTAGTAGGGCAGCGTCGCGCCGATCACGGCTTCGCTGTTTGAGAATTGCAACGAGCCGTAAAACTCCGCGAGTCCTTCGTTCAGCCACACGGGAACTCCCGGAACGCTTTCCTGCAGGTGCAGGTGCACGTACTCGTGAAAGGCTACGCTGAATGAATCCCTTTCGCGTGGATCAAGCGCCATCGCGATGTAGTTGACGTCGTCGCCGGGTTGAAAGAAGCCGGCGACGTTCGCGGGCCGTCCCTGGTAGAGCGGCTTGAACGGTGTGAACGAAGCGTCGTCACGAAAGACGACGACAGTCGTTGGAACGGAGGAGTCGAGCACGTTGCGCGACACGAGTCTGCCAAACGCGCTGTGAAAGAACTCCAGCCAGACCGCGACCTGACGCAGTTTTTCAGGTTCGGCGTTGCCGATGACGAAGAGATTGTTCGTGCGCACACTGCGCCAGTTGTCGCGCGATTGCGCCGCAGCGGTTGTTGGGAGTGTGAGGAATACAAGCAGGGATAACGCGATGAACTTCTTCATATCGACTGCCTTCTTACTTAAATGCGACCAACGCCGCGAGGGCGGCGTCTTTCTGATCTTTGCCCCATGGTGGACCGGCTGACTTTCCGAGTGTGCTGACTGTCTTTAACAAGTCGCTTGCGGGAGTGCGTAACGATTTTTCGGCTTCTTGCATTAACGTTTTTTCCGGCAACGTGATCAGCTTCAGTTCGTTTGCTTTTGCCGCGGCGATCAGGGCATCGCGGAAGAGGACTCCTTCAGCCTGGTGCATACGAAAGTGTACTGCGAGGATTTGTTCGACGCTCCAATCCGGCATGGGAGAGCCGACTAAAACCGCGCAGGCGATAACCTGGTTGCCGAGATCGCGTTCGTGTTTAAGGGCCGCTTCCAATTCGCGGCGCGCAATCCGATGGGCGGCGTCGATGCCGCGCTTCACCACGTCGCGTGCTTCCTTTGGCTCGAGTTCTTCCGCGGCGTGATAGGGTTGTTTCGCCCATTCCTCTTCGACTAGTTCGAGGCGCGAGCGATCGACCACGGTAAAGCCGTGGCCGTTGTTGCCGAGCGCGACGAGTGCCGCCCAACCGGAGTGCGCTTTTAGTCCGAAAACAACTTTCACTGCAAAGCTTCTTCCAACAACGCGGCCAAACGCCAGCCGCCTTTGTGTACTTCTTTCCTTACGGTCTTCGCCGCCCAGACTGCATAAAAGTCTCCGTCGTCGTGCGGTTTCTCCTTCGCGTCGCCGCTTTTGATCTCGTGCCCGCTCGACGGGATCAAGACGTTCTCGTATTTGAGACGTGTGCGTGCCTCACGAGCTAGCGGCAAGATCTCGTCGGCCATCTGCTTGGCCCAGGTTTCGGTGCCGCCCGTTAACTCCCAACCGGCAGGTGTAAGCCGCGCCAATCGTTTCGCAGAACCGGGATCTGCTGCCTCCGCCTCGCCAAACGCGTTCTTAACAGTCTGACCATCCCAGTAACTGTGAAGTTTTCCGGCAGACCTAAGTTCGCCTTCCCAAAACGTGAACAGGATCAGTTTGTTGCCGCCCTGATCGCCAAACCCTTCGTTGCCGTCAGTAGGATGGAACGGATCGCCGTCGGCGTTGAAGTATTCGGCGCCGACATGAAGCGGTTGATGAATGTCGCCAAGGTAATGCGTGAGTAATATCACCGCGACTGCTTTCGTGATTGCGCGTTCGTTTGTTTCCGGTTCTTCGCCTCGCAGCACGCGAATGCAGAACGGAATCATCTGCACGACGTCAAAATCATCACGGCCGATCGTGCCATCGGCGTAGTTTTCATCGCCGGTGACGGGAACGTCGGTGTAGTGAAAGATGTCGTGCGAAGGTTTCTTGCCGCATTTGTTTGCTTCCCAAAAGGCGCGGAGTTCGTCGTTAATTCGCGGCTTGCTCGTGACCGGGTTATCGTTCCCCGTGCCACGGCAATCGTCCCAACCCTTGATGTTGTCAGGCAACGTGGCGACTTGTTCCAACGTGAGACCGTCGAGCAGGTTGCGAACTTTTCTTGCTACAGCTCTGTTTCTGGCGAGGCGTTTATCGGCGATCGAGCCGACTAACTTATGACCGCGTGGTCCATAGGCGAAGGCGTGCGTAGAGAACAGGCAAATAGTAAGTAGCAGGGGGACAACTTTGCGCATCTGAATTTTGTCCTGGTTGACATCGTCGCCAGGATCTCTCCTTTCGAATCTGGTGGGTTAAAGCGGCGAGGTTCATGTATCAACGAGCAGCGGAAATGAGTTTAAGATCGTGCGAGAAGTCGAGTCAATGATTTTTGGTATAGGTCCTATACGTCCTATAGGACTTATACTCTTACGCATGTCTCGTTTGCAGGACGCGCAAAACAACCTTTCTCGCCGGCCAACGTGGGCCGAAATCGATTTGAACCAACTCGCCGCCAACTTCAAGCGAGTCAAACAACGTGTAGGCTCGGCGGCGCGAGTCATGGCCGTCGTCAAGGCAAACGCGTACGGGCACGGCGCTGTTGAATGCGCGCGCCGCTTGGCGGCCGAAGGCGCTGACTGGTTTGGCGTCGCACTTCCCGAAGAAGCGATCCAGTTGCGTGAGGCAGGAATCAGGCAGCCGGTGCTTTGTCTCGCTGGTTTCTGGCCCGGTCAGGCGGCTGCATGCGTTCAATATCAATTGACGCCGGTTATTTATCGCCGCGACATGCTCGAAGCACTCAATCAGGCGGCTACGGAAGCGGGCGTGATCGCCGATGCGCATGTGAAAGTGGATACAGGCATGGGGCGGCTCGGCGTGCGTTTCGATCAACTCAGTGAGTTCGCCGGCCGGTTGGACCAGTTTAGCAACGTACGCATCGACGGTTTGATGACGCACCTTGCCGCGGCGGACGACAATTCGTGCCAACCGTTAACACTCGATCAGATTCATCGTTTCGACGAAGCAGTGAGCGTGTTTCGCGAGCACGGCTATCGTCCCACGCATCTGCACCTGGCCAATTCCGCTGGTGTTTACGGTCATCGCGAAGCGTGGGGAAACATGGTGCGTCCCGGCGGCGTGTTGTATGGTCTGTGGAAGGATGTGCTGCCGCCGTCGATTTCCGATCCACAACTCGTTCCCGTGATGTCGCTCTACTCGCGTATCATCATGTTGAAATGGGTACCGCCGGGCGAAACGATTGGTTATGGCTGTACGTTTGAAGCCTCACGTCGCAGTTTGATTGCGACGTTGCCGATCGGCTATCACGACGGCTACATGCGCGGGTTCTCGAATCGTTCGCACGTTATCGTGCGCGGGACTTACGCGCCGGTCGTGGGGCGCGTCTCGATGGACCTCACGTTGATCGATGTAACGGACATCTCTGGCGTTGAACTAAACGACGAAGTGACGTTGCTCGGTTGGGACCGGCGCAATCCCGGCCTGCGCATCCGCGCCGAAGATCTCGCCCGCATCGCGGGCACGCTTTCGTATGAAGTCACCTGCGGCGTCGGCGACCGCGTTTCAAGGGTCTATGTTTAATGACCTGATTGACGCCGCCTCCGCCTGTTGACTACTATTCGATCCCTCGCCAAAACAAACGGAGGTCCCTCGAGAAAATGACATATACGGTAAAAGCGGGCGACACGCTCTCCAAGATCGCCGCGCAAAACGGCCTGACGCTGGCTCAGTTACTTCAGGCCAACCCTCAGATCTCAGATCCAAACAGAATTAACGTCGGCGACGTCGTGAATCTGCCTAACAGTTCTACCGAAAACGCGACGCAGCCACTGCCGAGTAACCCGCCGCCGGTCGCTTCTAACCCCGTGCCGCCGATTTCAACAGAGAACACACAGCCGTTGCCCAGCAATCTACCAGCGGCCTCGGGCGCAGCCGGCAACGCTAAGGACGACGAACTCGGAATTCTTTCGGCGAAGTACGAAACCGGTGGCCGCGGTCCGGGTGTGGTTTCCACTGGTGTTGGAGATCCCGGAGGTGTTTCTTACGGTTCTTATCAGATGGCCTCGAAGATGGGCGTTCCGCAGCGCTTCGTATGCCAACAGGGTTTCCCCTGGTTACAAGACTTTGCAAACCTTACCGCTGGCAGCGCTGACTTTACTGCGTGCTGGAAACGAATTGCCGCGGCGCAAACCGACGCTTTTCAAAAAGCACAACACGCATTTATCAAGCAAAGCCACTACGATCTTTTAGCGGCCAAGATACTCGCCGAGAACAAACTCGACGTGAACACGCGGAGTGTTGCACTGCAAAATGTAGTCTGGTCGACGGCGGTACAACATGGCGGCGCCACGCCGATCGTTGGTCGCGCGATCGCGAATCTTTCCTGTGCGACTTCAGACCCGACCTACGACAAACAACTAATTTGTGCCATCTACGCCGAACGCGGTCGAAAGAAGCCCGACGGTAATCTGGCTTACTTCGGAAAGAGTTCGCCGAGTGTTCAAGCCGGTGTGTCCAAACGCTTTCAGAACGAACAGGTTGATGCGCTGAACATGCTCGCCAAGGAAACCTAAACACGAATCAGATATGGCTGACGAAACCGAAGAACTAACCGTCAAAGTTAACGATAAAGAAACGGTGAGTGCGCTTCTTTATCCTGCGGCGAAAAAGATTCGCACCGGCCTGACCGCTTTGTTGGGCCACGGCGCCGGCGCGAACCAGTTGAGCGGTTTCATGCGCCTGTTTGCCAAGGGACTGGCGGCGCGTGGTCTTGACGTGATGACGTTCAACTTCATTTACATGGAGCAGGGACGTTCTGTCCCCGATCAAAAGCCGAAGCTTGAATCCTGTTTTCGCGCGGTGATCGAAACGATCGCGAAGCACCGGAAGTTGAAGAACAACCGGCTGGTGGTTGGTGGCAAGTCGATGGGCGGACGGATCGCGTCGCAAGTGGTTGCGGCGCGTGACGACCAACCGCTCGCACTCGATGTGAGCGGTCTGGTGTTTCTCGGTTATCCACTGCACCCGCCCGGCCAGACGTCGAAACTGCGCGTCGAACACTTGGAACACATCAAGAAGCCGATGCTGTTCGTGCAAGGCACGCGCGATGCGCTCGGCACGCCCGAAGAGATTCAACCCTTCGTCAAAAGCCTTCGACCGCCAGGGAAGATCTATGCGATCGAAGGTGGCGATCATTCGTTCAAAGCGCCGAAGAAGTTTGGCATTCCACAGGAGCAGATTTACGAGAGCGCGATGGACGAGATCATTAGTTGGACCGGAACGATCTAAGTCACAAAGAGGCACAAGAAGCACAAAAGGCACAAGGGCATAAGAAAGGTAGAGGGCGCACCTCATCTTCTTAACTGTTTTTTGTGCCTCTTGTGCTTCTTGTGCCTCTTTGTGTTGCAGATTCAGTTTCCGAGTACGAAGTTGTAAGTGATCACTCCCTGGACCTTCACTTTTTGGTCGCCGAGCACTGTCGGCGAGAAACGCGCTCGCAGGGCGGCCGTTTGTGCCGCGGGAACGAGTAACACGTTCCCCGAGGTCGCCTTCGCTGAAATTACTTTCCCTTCTTCATCAATCAACACCTGCACGATCACGGTTCCCTGAGTTCTGGTCTGTCGTGCAATCGGTGGATAGGAAGGCGGCGGCAAAGCGATCGCCTGGCTATTCAACACTCGCGAGACTTTGAGAATCTTTGGAACGGCCGGTTGCTGCGGCGGTGGCGGCTCGTCAGGTATCGTCACGATTTGGCGCGGCGGTACGACTTGCGCGCCGCCAGTGTCTGGACCTACTGGTCCTCTTATAGCTCCGCCATCGCGGTTACGTCCGGTAATGGCAACAATGCCGGCGCCATCGGGTATCGGAGGGTTCTTGCTTGGCGTCGCTGAAACCTCCTTAGGTACAATCTCCGGATGGTTGACGCTGAGCATCGCGACCGCGCGCTCGGTGACGTTACTCGTGTTGTTAGTGGTTTCTCTCGTCCGTTGCGGCTGCGAGGCCGGCGCTGGTTCGGGTGTAACAATGTCTTGCGGCGACAGCAGTACCACATCGTCGAGAAATTGCTGCTCGAGGTGTGCATCGTAAGCGTAGATACTCACCACGCCCGTAACAACAAACAACACGACATAAATACCACCAGTGAAAAGCAGAAACGAGCCGCGTCGCTTGTATTCACGTGCGTGCGAACTGGATTCAATCAGGTTATTAAACATCGGTTCCTCCGCTATCTGCCGGTGCCATCGGGTCGCGGGAGCTTTCCTCAGCCAGATTAGACACCGGCTGCGCGCCTGAGTTCCCTTGAACTTCAATCCCTAAAGAAATAGGATCAGCGCCGCTCTCCACAGCCCACACAAACCAGGAGCGGAATGCATGGCGACTCAACCGGCCTTTCAGGAAGAACTCAATCCCTTTGAAATTGCCAAAGCGCAGTTCAACCGGGCAGCCGACTATCTCGACCTCGACCAGTCGATGCGGCACGTGCTTCAGAATGCCAAGCGACAATTAATTGTTTCCATTCCGGTAAAGATGGACGGCGGCGACGTGCAGGTGTTTGAGGGTTATCGCGTTCAGCACAACATCGCGCGTGGTCCAGCCAAGGGCGGTATTCGTTATCACCCGAACGTCACGCTCGACGAAGTCAAAGCATTGGCTTCGTGGATGACGTGGAAGTGTGCGACTGTCGGTATTCCTTATGGCGGTGGCAAGGGCGGTGTTATTTGCGACCCGAAGAGTCTTTCGCGCAACGAACTGGAACGGCTGACGCGGCGTTACGCTTTCGAGATCGCGCCGATCATTGGACCAGACCGCGACATTCCCGCGCCGGATGTTTACACGGACGAACAGACGATGGCGTGGATCATGGACACGATCTCTATGGTCCGTGGTCACACTGAACTCGGCGTCGTGACCGGCAAACCGATCTCACTCGGCGGCTCGCAAGGACGCGCTGAAGCAACTGCGCGCGGTTGTCTTTATGCTTTGCGCGAAGCGTGCAAGGTGAAGAATATGAGTTTGAAAGACTCGCGTGTGGTGGTGCACGGCTTTGGCAACGCGGGTGCGAACATCGCCCGGCTGGTGGCTGAAGACGGTGCGAAAGTGATCGCCGCGTGTGATTCAAAGATGGCAGTTTATGCGGAGAACGGCATCGACGTCGCGGCAGCGTTGAAGCATAAGGCTGAAACAGGCTCGTTAATCGGACTTCCCGGGACGGAGGAGAAACCGTGTGAGGACGTGCTGGAAATGGAGTGCGATATTCTGTTGCCTTCCGCGTTGGAAAATGCGATTACGATGAAGAACGTCGGCAACGTGAAGACGAAGATCATCGCGGAACTGGCGAATGGTCCAACCACGCCGGGCGCCGATCGCGTGTTTGAGGATCAGGGAGTGATGCTCATCCCGGACATTCTGGCGAATGCGGGTGGCGTGACGGTGAGTTACTATGAGTGGGTGCAGGATCAGTATTCGTTCTTCTGGTCGGAGAAGCAGATCAACGAGACTCTCGAACAGACGATCCGCACTGCATTCGATTCGGTGTACGATACAGCCCAACGATACAACACAGACATGCGGACCGGCGCGTACATTCTCGCCGTGAGCCGTGTAGCTGAAGCAACGAGCGTGAGGGGGATATTCCCGTAAGATGTCTGACACGATCACAGTCTACGAAAAACCAACTTGTACGAAGTGCCGCGAGATGGACAAGCTGCTCCGCGAGCGTGGCATTTCGTTTGAGAAAGTGAATTACTACATCGAGCCTTTGAGTAAGAAGAAACTGACGGAACTGATTCGCAAGATGGGTATCAAGCCGCGCGAGTTATTGCGCAAGAACGAACCGGTTTACAAGGAACTGGGTTTGGGCGATGGGGAATTCAGCGACAGTGAATTGATCGCGTTGATGGTCGAGCACCCGGACCTCATGCAGCGCCCGATCGTCGAACGCGGCGACCGCGCGGTCCTCGGCCGCCCTACTGAGAATGTGAAAGAGTTGTTGTAAGGAAACCATCCACAGATTCCGCGGAGTTTCTGTGTAATCTGTGGATTGCTTTGTCTGTATGAAAAAAACCGAAACGGTCTTTGTCTGTCAAAGCTGTGGGCACAAGTCTGGCAAATGGTTGGGAAAGTGTCCGGAATGTGGCGAGTGGAACTCGCTTGTCGAAGAGAAGAGCCAAACTTCGTCTCGCCGGCAAAATGGATTCCGTCTACGCGAAGTAACGGCCGTCGCCTATGCTGATATCGAACCGCAGGACGACCGGCGTCTTGCGTCCGGCGTGACTGAATTCGATCGCGTCCTCGGCGGCGGCATTGTTCCCGGAACATTGGTCCTCATCGGCGGCGATCCGGGCATCGGCAAAAGCACACTGCTGTTGCAAGTCGCGGATAAGTTGAGCGACTCCGGCACACTCGTGCTCTACGTCTCCGGCGAAGAATCCGAACGCCAGATCAAACTTCGCGGCGAACGTCTCGCAGTCACTGCGAAAAACGTCTTTCTGCTTCCCGAAACAAACCTCGAAAACATCTTTCGCGAGATCGAGCGTCTCAAGCCCGGCGCGGTGATCGTCGATTCGATTCAAACCGTGTTCTCCGGTCAGATCGAATCAGCGCCCGGATCGGTTTCGCAGGTGAGGGAGGTGGCGCATCAGTTTCTGCTGCTTGCGAAGAACCGCGGCGTTCCTGTTTTCCTGATCGGTCACATCACGAAAGAAGGTTCGATCGCTGGTCCAAAGGCGCTCGAACACATCGTGGACACGGTGCTTTACTTCGAAGGCGAGCGGCATCACAACCATCGCATCGTGCGCGCGGTGAAGAATCGTTACGGCGCGGCGAATGAAGTCGGTGTTTTCGAGATGACCGGTAGCGGGTTGATGCCGGTGGCGAATCCGTCGCAGATGTTTCTTCAGGAGCGGCCGCAGAATGTGGCGGGTTCGATCGTCACGGCGTGCATGGAAGGCACGCGACCGCTGCTGGTGGAGATTCAGGCGCTGGTTTCGGGGAACAAATACGGCACGGGCCGGCGCATGACGCAGGGCCTGGACCAGAATCGTGTCGCGTTGATGATCGCGATGCTTGAAAAGCGTGCGGGTCTGCAACTGACGGGCGACGATGTGTTTGTGAACATAGCTGGTGGGCTTGAAGTCGACGAACCCGCGGCGGATCTTGGCGTCGTAACCGCGATCGCTTCGAGTTTCAAGAACACGACGATCGATCCACACACAGCGGTTTTTGGTGAAGTGGGCCTGACGGGTGAAGTGCGCGGCGCGATGCAAGCCTCGGTGCGCGCGCGTGAAGCGCAGGCGCTTGGTTTCAAGAAGATCGTGATGCCCGCGTCGAATGTCGTGGGGTTGGAACGTCTGCTTGGCGTGCGGGTTGTTGGCGTGAAGTCAGTTGATGAAGCTTTGGAAGAGTTGTTTTAG
Organism: Pyrinomonadaceae bacterium; assembly: GCA_035279345.1. Lineage (GTDB taxonomy): Bacteria > Acidobacteriota > Blastocatellia > Pyrinomonadales > Pyrinomonadaceae > PSRF01. The sequence goes on from DATEHX010000282.1 coordinate 14,212, forward strand.
TTCTTTTCTATGCGCGCTCGTAATATTTAACGGTCAATCCATCTCCGATCGGTTTTAAATCCCCCTCCTTAAACCCGTCGAGATAACCCTCTGGCATAAACGCGTCCGCTCCCTTAACAACAAGCGGCACCTCCGTAATAATCCACTCTTCTATCCGTGTCAAAAACGCCTCATAGATTTGCGCGCCGCCGATCACAAACAAGTCCGTCGTCAACGAGTCATTCAACGACAACACCGACTCAACATCACTCAACACAAGCAACGATTCCTGCGGTTCGACGACACTCGGATCGCGACTCAACACGATGTTGAGCCTGTTCTTAAGCGGCTTACCGAGCGTCAACCACGTCTTTCTTCCCATCACAACGGCATGCCCAGTCGTCGTCTCGCGAAAAAACTTCATATCCGCGGAGTAGTGCCACGGAAGCTTTCCACCTTTACCAATCGCCCCCTGGCGATCGACTGCTGCGATACCTATGATCATGATTCACACGGCGACGGGAGCGGCAATCTTGCTGTGAGACTTGTAACCGATCAGATTCAGGTGCTCGTAACGCACCGCTAACAAACCTTCGAGTCCGCGCAACGCATTCTGAGGATCGTTGATCTCCAACCGCGGCAGCGGAAACGGCTCTCGCGCCAACAATTGCTGAACCTGTTCGCGGTGGTTTTGATAGATGTGATAATCACCCAACGTGTAAACAAACTCACCCACGCTCAACCCGGACACATGCGCGACGAGATGCGTCAACAACGCGTAAGAACTGATGTTGAACGGCACGCCGAGAAACGCATCAGCGGAACGTTGATAAAGCTGGCAGTGCAGCACGCGGCCGTTCTCGACTTTGAACTGAAACAGCGTGTGACACGGCGGCAAGTCGACATTATCTGCCTGCCGCGGATCCCAACCCGTAACAATGAGTCTGCGTGAATCGGGATTCGTGGCGATAGTCTCAAGCAGTTTCGCGATCTGGTCCACGCCATTCTTCTCGGGATAATCCCCACCAAACGAACGCCAAAGATAACCATAGACTGGCCCGAGATCTCCTGCCGGCCGTCCAAACTTGCTGGTGTGTTCGTCGTCGGCCCACTCGGCCCAGATGTCCACGCCTTTCGCACGCAGATTCGTCTCGCTTGTGTCACCGGATAAAAACCAGAACAACTCTTCCGCCACCCAACGAAACGGAACGCGCTTCGTAGTGACAATCGGAAAACCTTCGCGCAAATCGAAGCGCGTTTGAAAACCGAAGTGCGAGATCGTGCCGACACCGGTGCGGTCGCTGTGTTCGGTGCCATTCTCCAGGATCGATCTCAACAGATCGTGATATTGTTTCATGCGGGACTAATCATACATGAAACGATATCGACTGTGCTTCCTCGGGTTTGGAAACGTGGGACGCGCGCTGGCGCGACTGTTGGTCGCGAAGTCGGCGGAGTTGCGCGATGGGTATGGGATCGAATGGGAG
>DATEHX010000283.1:0-3601 GCA_035279345.1 Pyrinomonadaceae bacterium
TCAGTGCGCGTGTGTTTGCCTGTTCGTCGAGTTCGGTGAGACGCTTGCGTAGGGTTTTGATGTCGTTGTGACGTTCGTTCCACGCGTGCGCGACGCGTTCGCGCCAGAGACGATTCATGCTCAGTTCGAAGTCATCCGGCAACTGATCGAGATATCGCGAGGCCGCTGACTCTTTAATCTCATCCGCCTTAACCACTGCCTCAATCAAGCGCGTGATCTCCGCCTCATCTCGCTGAAAACCGATTGCCGCGAGACGATCGCCCAGCGAAGGGTGTGTGTCTGCATATCCCGTCGGCACACGCAGGGCTTCGAGAAACCAGCGTTGTGCTTTCGTGTGGCCGATCGGTTGTTCGTATCCGGCCAACACCTGCGTGAAGGTATCACGTGGCGTCAACGGCTGATCGTTCGCGCCCCGGAAGAACTTGGGCCAGAAGTCTTCCATCACCCCGCGTTCCTTTGTTTCGCTACGAATCAGCGCGAGTGCAGTCGTGTCCTTACCGGCGAGTTCAACCGCGTAGCGGTCGGCTTCGCGTTCTTGATCGCGCGCCAACACGAACGAGTAGATATTCATGTAAGGCGCGTACCAGTTAAGAAACGGTTCGAACAAAAACGCGGCATAACTGCGTTCTTCGTGGACTCTGTCGAGTACCTGATCCCACGACAGCCGCACGCTATAGATCCAACGCCGAAACCATGCATGCTTGCTGGAAAGATGACCAAATTCATGTGCGAGCAGCGCGCGAAACTCCTCGGGACTGAACGCGCGCATCAACGGCAAGCCGACGACGAGGTAATTATTCAGCCAGCCAAACATGCCAAACTGCGGAATCTGGGGGGCGAAAGCGTTGAACTGATCGTTGACGAGCACGTGTTTTACCTTTGGACCATTAAGCGCTTTGCTGATTTCGTCGATCAGATCGAACAGTGCTGGAGCTTCGTGTCGTTCCAGCTTTTTCCCGTCCGGTTCAGGCACTGTGATCCAGAGTGCTTTCAATACGAGCCCGGCGATGACCAACGGGATCCAAAGGATCTTGATCATCACGGCATTGAAGCTCACGTAGTACAACGTGAAAGCCACCAAAGTCAGCAGCAACACCACAAGGCCGAGCAGGTAGCCGTAGCCGAGCAATGCAACGAGCGCGACGCGAAAGCGATAGCGTTGCGGGTGGGTGGCGGCGAACGCTTCCAGTGGGCGGATGCGAGCAGCTAGTTTATCTTCTTCTTCCATTGGTTGGACTCTTTCGTAAAGCGTGAGACAGTAAGGACCAGCGGTTCCGGGCTCCCCGAGCTTACCGTCAACGTCCGCTTTTGATCAACTATGACCATTGGTTTTCTTGTAACTATCGCCGTTTTTCTGGGCTTGTTGTTCTTTCTTATTCGGGAGATTCGTCGTCCGGTGCGAGAGTCGAAGTGGGACCACGGGCCGCGCTGGCGCAAACGAATGCGCGTCATCGTTATCGCGATGCTGTTGTTTGCTGCTGGTCTCGCGACGTGGGCGTTCTTCATCGAACCGAACCGTCTCGTGACGCGTCAGCAAACACTCGAGATCGAACAGTGGCCCAGCGGTCTCTCCGGTCTCAAGATCGCGGTTCTGTCGGATATTCACGCCGGTGGACGGTTCATCAACGAGCAGAAGCTACGTCTGATTGTTGAGCGGACGAATCAACTGCAACCGGACCTGATCGTAATTGCGGGCGACTACATTTCGGGTGGCCGGAATCATCATGAGATGGATCCGGAAACGTTTGCTCCTATCTTGAAAGAGTTTCGCGCGCCGCTCGGTGTTTACACTGTGCTCGGAAATCACGATTGGTGGTTCAACGGCGAGCGCGTGCGCAGTGCGCTTGAAGCAAACGGTATCAAGGTGTTGGAGAATCAGTCGGCGCGGATAGACGCGCGCGGCAGTTCGTTTTGGCTTGTGGGATTGTCAGATCTTTGGACACGCACGCAACGCGTTCAGCAGACCATTGGTGAGATACCGGAAGGCGCGCCCGTAATCGCGGTCGCGCACAACCCCGATATCTTTCCGCAGTTGCCGCAACGTGTTTCGCTCCTGTTGGCGGGACACACGCACGGCGGACAGGTCTGGTTTCCGATTATCGGCACAGTGGTCCACACGTCCGACTTTGGGGATCGCTACGAAGCCGGGCACGTTTCCGAAAACGGTCATCATCTGTTCGTCACTACCGGCATCGGCACGAGCATCATCCCTGTTCGTTTCCTCGTCCCACCGGAGATTGTGTTGCTGACATTGAAGTCTAAATAGAGCCACAAAAAGGCACAAAAGTGTGGCTATGTGCTAGCTAGACGCGCGGCTTGGGTCAGGAGGTAGTTGCGTTCGGGGAGGCTGGCGGTGCGGGAGGCGGCGGCGCGGTAGTGAACGATTGCGCGGTCGTGATTGCCCGCGAGTTCAAACAGGTGTGCTCGAACCGCATGCAGGCGGTGGTGATTTGCGACGCGTGAGTCGGTTTCGAGTTCCTCCAGCAGGGCGAGACCTTTTGCCGGGCCTTGAACCATCGCTGCCGCGACTGCATGATTCAAACGGACCATCGGGTTGTCAGACATTCGCTTGAGCAGTTCGTAAAGCGCGAGGATCTGCGGCCAGTCAGTGTCTTCCGATCGCGCGGCTTCGTCGTGCACGGCCGCGATCGCCGCTTGCAACTGATATGGTCCAACCGAACCCTTCGGCAACGTCGCCGAGATCAGCGCGACGCCTTCCGCGATCTGTTCCTGGTTCCACAGCGTTCGGTTCTGTTCGGCTAGTGGAACCAAATCGCCATCCGCGGTTGTGCGCGCCGTGCGGCGAGCATCAGTCAATATCATCAACGCCAGCAGACCCGCCACTTCCGTGACCTGCGGTTGGCGCTCGTGAACCATTCGTGTGAGCCGGATTGCTTCCTGCGACAGGTCCGTGCGATGCAGATCCGGTCCGGCGCTGCTCGTGTAGCCTTCGTTGAAAATGAGATACAGCACGTGCAGAACGGCTCGCAGGCGTTCAGTACGTTCTTCGGTAGTCGGTAATTGAAACGGAATGCCGGAAGTTTTGATCGTCTGTTTGGCCCGACTGATGCGCTGGGCCATGGTTGCTTCCGGAACGAGAAACGCGTGCGCGATCTCGGCTGTAGTCAGACCGCCAACTGCTCGCAGGGTCAATGCAATCGCAGACGACGAGGTCAACGAAGGATGACAACACATGAATAGCAGAACCAGTGTGTCGTCTTCGTCAGAACCGTCAATACCTGGGCCAACAGTTAAATCCTGTTCACGGATTAATTCACTCTCGCGCGAACGCCGCGCGGAATCACGCCGAACCTGATCGGCCATGCGCCGAAACGCAACCTGCGTCAACCACGCGCGCGGATTATTCGGCACGCCTTCACTCGGCCATTGAAGCGCCGCCGCGAGCGATGCCTCCTGCACGGCGTCCTCCGCCGCGGGGAAGTCGGGGAACCGTCGAACCACCGTGCCGAGCACTTGCGGCGTCAACTCGCGCAATAACTGATCAATCGGTAACATACGCGGACATGTCTACGCCTGACGATTTCAAATCACATGAGATAACACGCTGGCAACCGGATCAGCAGGGTCTTGAACGTGACGT
>DATEHX010000284.1:0-12015 GCA_035279345.1 Pyrinomonadaceae bacterium
CGATACTGCGTGCCGACGTCGCCACCCTGGCGATTAAGCGTTGTGGGATCGTGCAGTTTGAAAAACCAATTTTCCAGTAGATCTTCGTAGCTGAGCACCGCCGGATCGAACGTGACACGGATCGCTTCCGCGTGGCCCGACGCGCTGTGATGTGTATCTTCGTACCTTGGGTTCTCGAGCCAGCCACCGGTGTAGCCAACCTCGGTGTCGATCACGCCGGGCACAGCGCGGAGAATTTCCTCGACACCCCAGAAACAACCCCCCGCGAGCACGGCCACTTCTGTCTGTTTCGTATTCATAATTAACCTTCTAATTCGTATAGCGAGTTTTCACAAGTTACCCCGGACGCTTAATCACGTGCCACCCCCAATCGAGTTATCGCAGCTTCGCGATAAACTTGATCTCGATCAACTGCGTTGGGAATGCCAGCCGTGGCGTCACTAGAATCGTACTCGCTACTTGGGGTTTTTCTGAACCATACGCTTCCTTGCGAACCGGGCCAGCGACTTCCATTGCTTTATCCATGTCTGTGACGTAAACCACTTCTTCGACAACGTTGTCGAGACTGGCGCCAAACTCGCCGAGAATCTTCTTTGCGTTCGCATAAGTTTGGCGCATCTGAGTTTCCATATTTGAGCGGTCGCGGATTTTGCCGGCGTCATCGAGCGGAGCAGGCCCAACGACGTTCCCCTGTTCGTCGTGGCTCAGTTGGCCGGAAACGTAGATCGTGTCGTCGACCTTCACGGCCTGGACGTAGCCATACTGGTCCTCCCACGGCATTCCAAATCCTTTAACCTCTTTACGAAGTGCCATCGCGTTCTCCTATTTTCCAGCGAGCGAATCGAGATCGACTAGCAACTCAGCGGGAAGCCGGATCGCCGCGGCCTGAAGATTCTCGCGGAGATGCTCGAGCGAAGACGTGCCGGGAATCAACAGTATGTTGGGTGAGCGTTGCAGAAGCCACGCGAGCGCAACCTGCATCGGAGTGGCTTTCAGCGCAGCCGCGACGGAGTTGAGCGTCGACGACTGTAAAGGCGAAATACCTCCCAACGGGAAAAATGGAACGTAACCGATGCCTTGTTCGGCGAGTTCGTCGATAAACGCGTCGTCGTTCCGGTGGGCCACGTTATAAAGATTTTGGATGCAAACAATTTCTGTGATCGTTTGGGCCTGGACCAACTGCTGGGGAGTAACGTTGCTTACACCGATATGACGGATGAGCCCTTGCTGTTTTAGTTCAGTGAGCACGGTCAGCGGTTCCTCAATCGAGCCCTCAGACGGTCCCATCACTCCACCAACACGAAGATTCACTACATCGAGCGCATCGAGGCCGAGATTTCTCAGGTTGTCGTGAACGGCGTCAATCAATTCCTGCCGCGAAAGAGCATGAATCCACGACTTGTCAGAACCGCGGCGAGCGCCGACTTTCGTCACGATTACGAGTCCCGCGGGATAGGGATGAAGCGCCTGCTTGATGATCTGATTAGTCACGTGAGGGCCGTAGTAGTCGCTGGTGTCGATGTGGTTCACGCCGGAGTTCACAGCCTCGCGTAAGACAGCGACCGCGGCGTCGACGTCACGTGGCGGTCCAAACACACCCGGACCTGCTAGTTGCATTGCGCCGTAGCCCATGCGGTTGACAGTCAGCGTTGTACCAGGAAAAGTGAACGTATTTTCGTGTTTTGTCATCGGTTAGATTCTATCGCTCAGACCCGCGTCGCGAAACGTAATGCGCGCAATCGATGCCCAATCAGCGTCAGCCATACCGGTCGCTAGCCCTGTCACAAACCGATCGCGGACTAAACTCGCCAACGGCATCGGCACCGCGGCCGCTTCCGCCGCCGCGAGCAGCAAACGATTGTCTTTCAAGCCAAGCGGCAACTTGAACCCGACCGGCTCGAACCGATCGGCCGCGATCATCGAACCGTAAGTTCGATAGATGGGCGCATTGAACAGTGATTCCGTAAGCAGGTCGAGAAATGAGTCCGGCGCCACATCGTGCTTCCGCACCAGTGCAAACGCTTCCGCCAATCCTTCGATCACCGCGGTGATCAAAAAGTTTCCGGCGAGTTTGATCACGTTAGCAGCGGGCGCCTGCTCACTCGGATGAAAAGTCTTTTGTCCGATCGCATCGAAGAGTGGCCGGCAGCGGTTGACCTGTTCGATTGGACCACCGGCGACGATGTACAGCTTTGCGGCTGCGGCAGCTTCGGGCCTGCCGAAAACCGGAGCAGCGATGTAATTTTGGTCCCTGCTTGCGTGTGCTTCGGCCAGACGTTGTGAGAGCGCGACGCTGATCGTACTCATCGACACATGAATCGCTCCGTGTTGCAGAGTGTCAATCGCGTGGCCTTTCTCGAAAACGACTTCTTCGACGGCGCGATCGTCCGCAAGCATTGTGATCAAGACTTCAGCGCCGGCTGTGGCAGCGGCGGGAGTGTCGGCTACTTTCGCGCCGGCTGAGGCGAGTGCATCCGCGCGACTGCGTGTGCGATTGAAAACGGTGAGAGTGTGTCCTGACTTTATTAAGTTACGCGCGATCGGCGTCCCCATGTTTCCGAGGCCGACAAAACCTATTCTCATTACTCTTCCTCCTCTTCACATTCTGGCCGTAGCGACAAGATGCTTATTTCACATTGTTGCTACGTTTAGCCACAAAGAGGCACAAAAAGCACAAGAAGAAAGGTTTTGTTAATTACACTTTCAACCTCTAACCAGAACAAACACTGTTGCCAGCAACACGACGAACAAGGGGATTATGGCGCCGAGCAGCCCTTCCTCGTGCTTCTGCTCCAATTGATCGATCAGGTCTCTTCCGTACGCCTGCATTTCATCCCAACGGCGCGTTACCGGATCGTGAAACCTGTTCTTGAAAGGGTTATGGAGTACATCGTTTGTCAGACCCGATTTCATTTCTTTGCTCCTTGCGATAGCTGCCGGGAGGGGTCAGCCGTAATCGACGCGGGGGAGCGCAAGAGGCATGCCGATTAGAATTTTGCTGGAATTTGCAGGGATTTGCGGTTAGTTCTCCGCAATTGCGTTGAGCGCTACACCAAGTGGGGTTATAAGTCATCACGAACGTAGGAGAACCGATGAGAAATGCACTCGATAATAGAGATTCGCTTGAGACCCAACGCGGACGCGCACAGATTGCCCTGACTATTCTGCGGGTTGGATTGGGAAGTCTTTTCGTTTGGGTGTTCTTCGAGAATCTGGGAAAGGGTCTTTATAGTCCTTCGGGATACTCCAGCCTGATCAATTACTACATCGAAAAAGGCCATGCGCCACAATTGCTGAAAAGCGTTGAGGCGTTCATGGCAAGTCATGCGAGTGTTGCTGGTCCAATGCAGGGCTTGACTGAAATCACGTTCGGAGTGTTTTTGTTAATCGGGTTCCTGACGCGACCCGTTGCGCTCGGGGCGTTTTTGTTTTTAAGCACTCTCTGGCTTGCTGAATGGGGCACTTCGTGGATCTGGGAATTACTGATGCCCATGATCGTCGCGTTGGTGCTGATGATTGGAGCGGCCGGGCGCAAATGGGGAGTCGACGGGTTAATAGCGCGCCGTTATCCTCGATCCTTTCTTTGGTAGATGGCGAGACGCGCGAGTGTGATGAGGATGCGAGTCGCCGCCAACACCGAGCCGCGCACTGAGCCCGCGATTTTTGAATGACCTCCCGCGCGTCGTCTGTAGTCGACGGGCACTTCCAACGTGCGAACACGCGCCTGGGCCGCGCGCATCTGCATCTCCAACGGCCAGCCATACGTCTCTTCGCGCAATCCCAGACGGTCTAACGTGTCGCGCCGAATCGCGCGGAACGGTCCCATGTCAGTGGAGCGAACGCCATACAAGAGGCGGAGAACAAACCCGACCATGTAGCCGGCGATCACCTGGTGAAAGTTCATGCTGCCGCGTTCGCGATTGCCTCGCGTTCGCGAACCAATAACGAAATCTGCTGTTCCGCCGCTTATTGGACCAACGAGTCGGTCCATCATTTCGGGGCAATCACTGCCGTCGCCGTCGAGCAATACGACGATCTCACACTGTGGTGAAAGTGAACGTAGTCCCGCGCGAAACGCGCGTCCGTAGCCGGGGATTGGTTCCTTCACAACGCGCGCGCCTGCCGTCCTCGCGACTTCCGCCGTACGATCCTTGCTGCCGTTATCGACCACGACTATTTCGTCGGCGAGATTTTTCGGAACGGCGCGGATCACGTTCGCGATGGCCTCTTCTTCGTTAAGTGCCGCGATGATCACGGAGACAAATGGCTTACTCATTTTTTGCGCGCCACCAGTTCACTAACAGCAACACAATCAACGCAGGCACAAAGATAAGCGCCTTTAACATCAAGACGCGATCGGGACTGTCACCAAGCCACGTCAGATAGAGCAGGAAACTCGCGAGCGTGAGATAAAAAACCGGAAGGGATGGAACGAAGCATAAGAAGGGAATCAGCCACGCGAAGTACCACGAGAAGTGCGGCGAAAGCAGAACGATGAACACGGAAGCGATGACCAGTCCGCTGCGTAGATAGCCAAGATCGTTGTGTTCTTGATTTCGTATCAGCCACAAAGAAAGAGCGCCAAGCACCGCAACCACAAAAACGAGATACGCCGAGGTTGGCACATGCGCGTTCAAGACATTACGCGCCCATGCCAGCAGAAAAAACTGTTCTCCGCTGACCATGCCTCGTTCACTTGCGTAACCGCCCAGGAAGCCAAGCACTCCTGATGGGCCAACACTGAGGTATGGCAAATACGCGAGCAGTACAGTAGCGAAAAACGCCAGCGGCATTTTCCATCTGCCACGCTGGTACAACGCTGGAAACAACACGGCCGGAAAAAGTTTTACGCATGTTGCGCACGCCAGCAATACGCCCGTTAATGTCCCGGCTTGTCTGCGTCGGGCCCACACAGCCAGCGCAATGAACGCAATAGCGAGCGCATCCAAGTGCCCGCTGCCGGCAAACTCCCACACCGCCAACGGATGCCACGCATAGATCAAAACTCGTTGGCGTGCGAAACCAAACGAGATCAGCAACTGAACGATCGCCCAGATCGCAATCGCTTCAAATCCGACCATTGCGGCTTTCATCCACGTCACGGATTCGCTGACGCGAGTGATCACAAGAAAGGCGCCTTCCGCGACCGGCGGATACATCGTGTGCGCATAGTCGCGCCGGTTGATGTTCGGATAGATCTTCTCGTCGCGAAGCTCGGCGAGTGATTCGTCGGCCGGAATGTATCGATAGGGATTGATACCCGCAAACTGCACGCGGCCATCCCAAATGTAACGATAGATGTCGTCGGATAAATAAGGCGGGGAAAAAAGTATGCTCAATCGAAAAAGAGCAGCGAAGACTAATCCGACCACTAACAACATACGAGAGTCACGGCTCCGTAAACTGAGCCACGCGACAACAACGTAGATAACGATTTGAATAACGACGAGCTTGAGAAACCACGCGATGTCGGCAACGCCCTTTGATTGAACCGCAACGCGATACAGCACCAGCATCGCAACCCCAGGCACAGCCACAGACAAACACGAACCAACACGGACCAGAAAGGATTTATTTCTGTCCGTGTTCATCTGTGTTCGTCCGTGGAAATATACGTTCCGGTCCTTCGCTTTCAATAATCGCTTCGAGGAAAGCACGCGTGTGAGGCGCGGGATAGGCTTCGTTCAAGCCCGAACCGGAGAATAGCTCTTCACAAAGTCGATCGAGTGTTTTCGCATCGTCAACGTCGTACCAGTGCGGCAGCAATTCAACCGGCAGATCGATTTCCGCGGCGCGTTGTGTGGTGCGAGCGAGCACGTCCGAAGTGCTCCACGCGATTTCATTAAAGAGATTTCGGTGAGCATGCTTCAAACCAATCAGGTAGTAGCCACCGTCTTCCGCGGCTCCCAGCACAACCCGATCGCCGCCGCGCGCAAGCGACTCGACCGCTCGAATCAGGATCGCTCCCGGCAAGGTAGGACTGTCTGAATTGATGAGACAAACAGCGCCGTAACCCTGTTGCAAGAGATCCTCAGTGGCATTGCAGAGCCGCTCGCCCAAGTGTGCACCACGCTGGGCCAGCAGCTTGAACCTTTCAGGTAAGACACCGGCAAACGCCGACTCCGAACCGGCCGGCGTATAAACGACAAAGCCTTCTTCACTGACTCTCTCAATGTTCTCGGCCATGTCGCGGAGAAAGCACACGTTGAGTGCCGCCGCTTCTGGCGCCGTCAAAGGCGGGACGAGCCGTGTTTTCACCTCACCTGCGAGAGGCGCCTTCGCCATCAGTCCGAGCGCACAAAACCGTGTAGATATCATTCGACTTTCTCATGATATAACATGCGCATTATGACTAACGATGAGGCTGGATTGAAAGCCCGCGAGATCGCCACTCGCGTGGTCGCGCCGTCCGCCGCCCAAAACGATTCGGCGGGTCGATTTTCTACCGAAGCCATCGAGTCGCTGGGTGAGTCTGGACTGTTTGGACTGTTGCTGCCCGCCGATGTTGGCGGTGCGGGATTAGGTCCACGCGCATTTGCGGACGTGACGGCGGCACTCGCTGAGGCAGACGCTTCGGTGGCTATGGTCTACGTGATGCACATCTGTGGCACCTCGGCCATCGCGGCAGCGCGCCCAACGCAGGCGCTCACTTCGATACTGAATGAGATCGGTGCGGGTCGTCACTTATCAACGCTCGCATTCAGTGAAGCTGGTTCACGCAGTCATTTCTGGGCGCCGATCTCGCGTGCTCAGCGAAATGGTGACGGCGTTCACATCAGCGCGAAGAAGTCGTGGGTGACGAGTGCGGGTCATGCACAGAGCTACGTCGTTTCCGCGCTTGCGCCGGAAGGATCTGGTCCAACCGATTCGACGCTTTATCTCGTTTCAGCGGACGCGCGCGGGGTTTCAGTGGCCGGCCCGTGGAACGGAATGGGACTTCGCGCTAACGCCTCGGCGCCGGTCGAGTTGAACGACTGCGAAGTGGTTTCCGATTTTCAGCTCACTGATGACGGGAACGGTTTTCCCGTGATGCTGAACGTGGTGCTGCCGCTGTTCAATTTGGGTTCGTCAGCAGTCGCGTTGGGATTGTGTCGAGCGGCTGTCGCGGGAACTGTGTCGCATCTCAAGACCGCGAAGTTCGAACATCTCGGTCAAAGTCTCGGCGAGAGTCTGCCGACGCTTCGAGCACAACTCGCGACGATGCAGATCCAGACCGATAGCCTGGCCGCGCTCATTGGTGATTTGGTCGATCATCTTGAACAGCCGCGCGAGACCACGATGCTGCGTGTGCTCGAGACCAAAGCGGCGGCCGGCGAGACTGCAATCAGTGTTACCTCGACTGCCATGCGTGTTTGTGGCGGCGCGGCGTTTTCAAAGCATTTGAGTATCGAACGACTGTTCCGCGATGCGCACGCGGGTGCAGTTATGGCGCCCACCGGCGATGTGCTGCGCGAGTTTATCGGTAAATCGTTGTTGGGAATTCCGCTCTTCTGAAATAGGTCTGCTTATGAGTGAAACGATCTGGTTGGGAGCCGTTGCGTACGATCCGAAAGTCGTAACGATCTGGGAAGGTATGCGGCGTTATTTTCACGACGAAGCGCATCTTCCGGTTGAGGTCGTGTTGTTTCAGAGTTATGAGGCGCAGGTTCTTGCGCTTCTCGCTCAGCCGGGTGATTCCGTTCCGCGCATCGACATTGCCTGGAACACAAACCTTGCTTACCTGCAGGCGGATGAATGGACCGGTCACGCGTGTCGTGCGATCGCCATGCGCGATACTGACCTTGGTTGGATGACGAAGATCGTCGCGGTCAACGGCGGACCTATTTCCACCGTCGCGGATTTGAAAAATCGAACGCTCGCGCTTGGCAGCCGTGACAGCGGACACGCGGCGATTCTTCCGGTTTACTTTTTGGAACAGCAGGGGATGCGCGAGGGAACGGACTACCGGACGCTGCGTTTCGACAGCGATCTTGGGAAACACGGTGATACGGGCGCCAGTGAAGTGGAAGTTGTGCGTGCTGTTCTCGACGGACGAGCTGACGCCGGCGCTATCGGGAGTCCTTTTTGGACCACCGTGCAAGAACAGCACCTCGTGCCGGAAGGCGCGCTAAGCGAGGTATGGTCGTCACCGGGCTACAATCATTGCATGTTCACAGCAAGGCCTGATTTCGACTCGGACCGTGAGCGACGGTTTGTCGAAGCGCTCACCGCGATGAGCTACGACAATCCGAATCATCGTCCTATTCTCGACGCCGAGGGTTTGCGGCGTTGGTTGCCTCCTCACCTCGATGGGTACGTTGACTTGCGGCAGGCAGCGGCCCGGCAGGGATTTTTCCACAAAGAGGCACAAGAAGCACAAAAGGCACAAGAATAGAAATAGTTAAGCGCAGTTGAAGATTTTAGCCAGCTTGTTTGAGTGTTCGTGTTCGCGTGTGAAGGCGCGGTGGACGGCGGCGAAGGAGTCGGAGAGGGGAAAGATTTCGCGCGTAACCAGGAGATCGTCATCTTCGGCACCGACCGGATGCCAGTAAACGCCCTCAGCAGTTATCGTCACTTCCGGCACCAGATCGATTCGACTAACCGCCACACCCTCACTGGCAACACCACGCAAAGCGATCCGGCGTATTACTCGATCCTCTTCCGCAATCTTTTCCTCGTCGAGGAAGCGGCGAAACTCGTCAGCCTCGGCATCGTTCGAAACAGTCGCCGCCAATCGCACTCGAAACCCCATCGCACGGGCATACTGAATACCCGCTCGCGTGCGCGCCCATGTTCCGGGTCCGCGATGAAGGTCGTGCAGGTATGGTGTTGCGCTGTCCAGACTGATTTGCAGCACAACTCGCTCGCGCGGCAACGCTCGCAAAGTTTCCGCGCGCGGTCCGGTGAATAACATGCCGTTGGTCAGCACCGTCGTAGGTGCGGCGGCAGCGCAAGCAATGAGGATCTCGTTGATGTCGCTGAGCAGAAACGGCTCGCCACCGGTCACGAAGATCTCTTTCACGCCAAGGTCCGCTGCTTCACGCACTATGCGCTCGATCCGTTCGAGCCCGAGTTCTCGTCGTGGCGCCGACGGCGAGGAGCGCACGCAACAATAGTCGCAACGCAAATTACAGTCGAAGTTTGTGTACAACCAAAGCCGCGAACCCAACGGCCGCTCGTCTTCTTGAACCCCGTCAACAGTTCCACACCGGAAAACCCAACGCGAACGGCCTTTGTCACGCGTAACTTCCAGCAGTGCATTTCCGGTGAACCGGCACCATGTTTCCAACTCCGGTCCAATGCTTTCATCGTCGCCAATCACCGCGACCAGGTCACCCGGTTCGCAGCGGCGCACTACACCAATCAACTCAGGCAAAAGGCCGGTTGTGAAAGTCTTTCCGCCGATATCGAGCTCAATGTCCGCCCTCATCGCATTGCATACTTACTCACTGCGCGTCGATCCAGTTTTCCGATCCGGTTAGTTTAACTGCTGCGTTAGTAATAAAAACCCGTATCGGATTTCCGTCCGCGGTCCCGTTATGGTCCGTCGAGATAAGCAAGGGACCAGCTTTCTTGTAACCTTCCCACGTTACCGTGACGAGGCTCGGCTTTCTTGGACCACCGCGATGATAGACCATTTGCTCGACGCGGTTGTCTTTACCGATGTGCAGGTCCCAGGTGTCGCCGGGAGTGTAACCGCCATCCGATGGATACTTAACCACGATCAGTTCAGCAGAACCGTTTCCTAACGGCAATGGTTTCGTACCTTGATCGGTCACAGTCGCGCTTTTGTCCCAGTAAGCATGAAACGGAAACAGAAGCCAATAGTTATCGTTGACGAAAGCCGGGTCGATCTCGTTCTTCACATTAGCAGGCTGGCTGTTCAGTTGAGAGCGAACGTACGTAGCCTTTACGGGTTTGCCGTCCTTATCTTTTCCCTCGTACGAGACCTGGTCTTTCTTGGGCTCCCAAACCCACGTACGCGATACATTCACACCCGGGAACTGTGCCGTCCACGTATAGCGGATGGCTTCAATCTGGTCGAACGAATCAAGACCATAAGTCCTGGCGATCTGTTCGGCGGTGATGGGAGCGGTTTTGTTGGCGGCCGGTTCAGTAGCTGACGAAGGTTGCGGAGGCTGCTGTCGCGAGCAGGAAGTTACCGCCACGACTAACACGCAAAAAATTACGAAACGGATTGTCTTTGAGCGGTCGAAGTTCATAGTGGAGTCAGTTTATCTCAAGACTCCACTCGCTTGTTCGACGTGCTGAAGACAGTCACAAAAAGACACAAAAACGCGCAAAAGACACAAAAACTCAGGGGGTATGTCCGTTTCGAAGTTTGTTTGGCTCTAGTAACAGAATACTGCGATACATCAGCCGCAACACGTTTGAATCTTCCAGCTCTTTGAGAGCCTGCGAGGTTTTCTGCCTCGACGCTCCAATCAGATTGGCAAGATCCTGTTGCGTGATTTCTATTTTTATCGGCTGGTCCGGGCAATTCCCCGATTCCTGGGCCATCAGATCGAGTAAAGCCTCTCTGACCCGGCAGGAGACATCGTTGCAAATGACATTAACCAAATGGGCTTCGGCTTTTTTCAGTCTCAGGCCCACCGATTTGAGCAACTGAAACGATAGCTCCGGGAACATGCCCAACAGAATTTCGAAGTCCTTTCGGTAAATCTCACACACCACCGAAGTCTCGAGTGCCTGAGCCGAAGTGGTGCGCGGTATGCCGAGTATCGCACTCGTGTCGCCGAAGACCTCGCCTGGTCCAACTATCTCATGCAACACTTCGTGACCGTCTTCACTTAAAGCCGTAATCTTCACGCGGCCTTCCTGGAGAACATAGATACTATCGGCCACATCACCAGGCACGAATATCCACGCACCGCGCCGGCGTTTTGTTGTATGCACCATCGCATTGAAACGATGGAGTGCCTGTGGGCTCATTCCGCTGAGCAATTGGAGCCGGCCTGTAAACCAAAATTTGGAAACACCAGAGGCAGATTGTATTGATCGGGACATACTACTTCCTTAAAGCCATTCCTAGTTCATTCACTCGAAATGATTCGTCGTAGAAATGCGTGATTAAACGCGAGGTGTGCGCAGTATAGACTGCTGCGGCAAAATTCCTATCAATTTTTTGCGGTCAATTTGTAATTGTCACCTGGTTGACATTCTTTATTTCAACTGCGCTTTATTCTCACGCCTCACCCGCTGATATACGTTGGTTAATTCTTTCCGACGTCACGTGGGGACTCGGAACTTTCGCCCAAAAACTGACTCATCACTAACCGTTCCAGGTCTTCGGACCTGATCATGATTCCACGTTTGGTGGAGCGTTGCCCTGCGCTCCACCGCTCCGCGAAAGCTCTTCGGGATTTGCTCACCAATAAAAGGAGAAACAATGTCAGACAGAAACTTCTTTTTGTCTTCAAAAGCCTCGAAAGCGCGATTGCGTGAAGCGGAGAACGCACGCAAAAATCGTCAGGAAATCATCAAAGCAAACTCTCAGGGCCAGGTTAGTCGTCGTGATTTGATCAAGATGGGATTATTCACTTCGGCTGGCTTGCTGCTTCCAATTAGTGGTCTTAGTCCCTTTGCTCGCAGCGCCTTCGCTAGCTCCAATATTCCGACCGGACTTTCCCCGAGTCCGCTGTTCGGCGCGCAAGCTTTTAGCCAACCCATGCCACGCTTCGACCTGTTTCCGCGGATTCCGGTTGGTTCGTTGACTCCGGCGCCAACGGCTCAGGCGAACACCACCCAACAACCCGTTGATCCCGCACTGGGCGGAGGTACTGGTCCAATCGAGGGCCGGCCGCCGGGACCGATTTGGGCGCACCAACAGTTTGGCCTGCTCCCGCCCGCGATCGCCGTCGAGGGTTCGGTGGAGGGCGCTAAAATTAATAACACTTACAACCCTGGTGTTCCGTCGCTCCAGAATTCCGGCATCAATCCGGTCAATGCTGTGCACCCGAGATTTCACCCCAACATGCCGGATCAAGCTATCGAAAAATTCTGGACTTACAACGG
>DATEHX010000285.1:0-8992 GCA_035279345.1 Pyrinomonadaceae bacterium
GCAGATCTTTCGCCGCGCGTTGCACGCCCTCCCACGCCGCCGCGTTGAAAGAACGATCGTCCTTTCCGCCGATGTCAAAAACGATGCCGACCTTGATCTTGGAAGGATCGTCAGCCGCGGCCGCTCCGCCACAACCCGATAGCAAGAACGGTGTCAAAGCGAGCAATGCAAGGATCGGCAGAGTTGTCAAAGAGATTTTTCCCGCAAAGGCGCAAAGACGCAAAGGAAAACCAAAGAAAAACCTTTGCGCCTTTGCGCCTTTGCGTGAGACATGTTGCTTGTACTTCATTCGTTCACGATTTCCTTAACGAGCTTTTCGACCTCAGGCGGCTCATCGCCGACGTGATATGCAGCCTGGATTCGCCGAGCCGCTTCTTTCGCGGCGTCTTCATCGGCGCAGTAAACCACGCCGAATGTTTCACCGGTCCTCACCTGCTCGCCTAACTTCAGTTCAGAGATAAAGCCAACCGTGGGATCGATCGTGTCTTCGATGCGCACGCGCCCGCCACCGATTGCCGCGATCGCGTGACCAATTTCCGTCGTGTCGACACTTGTAATGTAGCCAGAGCGCGGGGATTCTACCTTAACGCTTTCGCGTACCAAAGGCAGAAACGCGTCCGGCCGATCGCAAACGCGTGGCTCGCCGCCCTGGGCCGCGATGTTCCGCCGCAAACACTCGAGCGCTTCGCCGGATCCCAACACGCCCTGCAGCCGCTCGCGCGCGGCTTCAATCGTCTCGTCGACGTTTGCCAGCACGAGCATGTGCGCCGAGAGTTCCAACGAAATATCGAGCACCGGTCCCGCGCCTTCGCTTGCTTCGCCACGCAGGATTTCGATGCACTCTTTGATCTCCAACGAATTTCCGACTGCGGAACCGAGCGGCTGGTTCATGTCCGTCAACAACGCGCGCGTCTTGATGCCGCACGAATTGCCGGTGCTCACGAGCGCGTGGGCCAGGTCTCTCGCTCGCGACTCTTCGCGCATGAACGCGCCGTTCCCAACTTTTACGTCGATGATCATCGCATCGAGACCAGCGGCGCCTTTTTTAGAAATGATCGATGCAACGATCAGCGGAATCGCTTCGACTGTGGACGTTGCGTCGCGCAGTGCGTACATCTTCTTGTCAGCCGGCGCGAGTTCCGCTGTTTGTCCGGCCATCGCATAGCCGACGTCTTGCAACACCTTTTTGAACTCAGTCGCGCTGAGATTCACGCTGTAGCCGGGAATCGACTCGAGCTTGTCGAGCGTTCCGCCAGTGTGGCCCAAACCGCGGCCGGAAATCATCGGTACACACACGCCACACGCAGCAACCAAAGGCGCGATGATGATCGAAGTTTTGTCTCCGACGCCGCCGGTCGAGTGCTTGTCGGCTTTTGGTTTGGGAATGTCCGAGAAGTCGAGAATATTGCCGGAGTTGAGCATCGCCTCGGTGAGGATCTGCTGCTCGTTCTGGTCCATGCCGTTGAGGTAAATCGCCATCAACAGCGCGCTGACTTGATAATCCGCGATGCGGCCGCTCGTGACTCCGCTAATGAAGAATTCGATCTCTTCACGCGATAGACTTAACCCGTCTCGCTTTTTTCGTATGACGTCCTGTGGTCTCAAGCTGCTTCCTTAGTTGCTCTCCATCAGCACAGCGGCCTGAGCTGTTACTGCGAGTCCCTGGCCCACCGCATCTAATCCTTCACCTGTCTTCGCTTTCACACTCACACAGCCGGTATCAATTCCTAAGACACCGGCGATGTTCTCACGCATCTTATCCACGTAAGGCCGAAGCTTCGGCGTTTCGAGCAGAATCGTCGAATCAACGTTCACTACGTGCAGATCGCGTTCGCGCGCCAACCACATCACGCGCGAAAGCAGTTCCAAACTGTCGGCATCGCGCCACTGCGGATCTCTATCCGGAAAATGAACGCCGAGATCGCCTTCGCAAAGCGCGCCCAGGATCGCGTCGGCAATCGCATGCGACAACGCGTCAGCATCCGAATGTCCCTCGGCCCCGCGATCGGAAACGATCTGCACCCCACCGAGCACGAGCGGCCGCCCTTCAACTAACCGATGCGTGTCGTTGCCGATCCCGATCCGAATCATTCTTCCTTCAAAAACGTCTCAGCGATAAGCAGGTCACGGGGCGTTGTTATCTTAATATTTCTTGGGCTTCCGTCCACAATCGTCACCTTGTGGCCGAGGCGTTCGACAAGCGCGCTCTCGTCGGTCAACGATGGATCGTTAACGTCCGCGGTGTCGTAAGCCTGCCGCAGCAAGTCGTAACGAAAACACTGTGGCGTCAATGCTTGTCGTAAATTCTGCCGCGCTAACGTTTCTACGACTGCATCGCCGTCAACGACCTTAATCGTGTCTGTAACCGGCGTCGCCAGAATCGCCGCGCCGTCACGACGCGCAGCTTCCACCGTTTCCTCGATCTCTTCAACCGTCACGAACGGCCGAACACCGTCATGAACGGCAACGATCTCCGCGGTCGCGGATCGAATCGACATTAGACCACGTTTCACCGAGTCGGCGCGCGTCACGCCACCCGGAAGCACACGCGTGAGTTTCCGTAACCCATGCTTGCCTGCCTGCGCCAGAAACGCCGCGGACGCTTCGGGTGGCAACACCACGATTACTTCCTGAATGTTGTCACACAGCTCGAAAGGTTTAAGAGTGTGAAAGATTATTGGAGTTCCTGCAAGTTGCAGAAACTGTTTTGGCAGATCGCTCGCCATCCGGGCCCCAGTTCCGGCGGCGGCAATGATCGCGATGTTCATGGAAAAAGATTAAGCCACAAAACGGCATAAGAGGCACAAGTCAGTCAAATAGTTTTGAGTTCAAGTGCCTCTTGTGCCTTTTTGTGGCTCAAGTCAGGTTTCGGTAATGGGCTCGCTGTCGGTGATACGAACGGGATGCGGACCGCTGCGCGAGTCACGCACGCGCCGCGAGCCGCCGTTGGTGCGGTGAATCTCGTTGTGGCCGTTCTCTGCTTCTTCCCAGAGACGCCCGAAGATCATCTTGCCGGCAGTGGTTTGCAACACGCTGGTCACGGCGATGTCGGCGTTCTTGCCGATTAGCCGGCGCGCATTATCGACCACGACCATCGTTCCATCGTCTAGATAGGCCACACCCTGATTGTATTCCTTGCCTTCTTTCAGGATGAACACGCGCATCGCTTCACCCGGCAACACGACGGGTTTGAGCGCGTTGGCCAGTTCGTTGATGTTCAGCACGCTGACGCCGCGCAACTGCGAGACTTTGTTGAGATTGAAGTCGTTGGTAACGATCACCGCGTCGAGCTGTTTGCCGAGCTCAATCAATTTCAGGTCGACTTCGCGAACAGACGGAAAATCCGTCTCCACGATCTGGATGTCGAGCGAACTGTTGTTCTGTAAACGGTTCAGCATGTCGAGACCACGTCGCCCGCGCTGCCGCTTGGACGAATCAGGTGAGTCCGCGACCTGCTGCAACTCGCGAAGGATGAATTGCGGAATAATCAAACTGCCGGTAAGAAATCCGGTTTCAGCAACGTCGGCGATGCGGCCGTCGATAATTACTGACGTGTCGAGAATCTTCATGTCGCGGCGCGCGACTTTGTCGCTGAAGATTCCGCCGAGGGCCGAAAGGTCCAGGTAGTCGCCCTTCGCGGCGCCAACCATCAGGCCCACGTAGGCCATAAAGAACGTGAGCGCGAGCGTCAGAAACGCCTTTTCCTGAGCGTCGATAGCTTCCTGGCGGCTGATGAGTGAACCAATTAGAAAAGCGCCGAGTATGCCGAGTATTGAACCAACTGCTGCGCCGATCAGAGTTTTGAGAGTCGCGCGGCGGATGCGTAGTTCAAAAATAATAATGCAGAGAGAGATCAACCCGCCCGCACCAGCCGAGATCCAGTGATCGTTGGCGATCGGTTTCAGGTAATATCCCGCTGAGATCAGAAATGCCGGGATTAAAAGCCGTATGAGAACGACATCGGCATGCATAACGAAGGCATACTACCATGCCGCTATTGCTAGCGTCACGGAAATCGCGTCGGGGACGCGTCTATTACCGCTTATATGTTATTTAAATCGATAAGTAATTCTGCCGCGAGACAAATCGTAAGGTGACATCTCAACGCTTACGCGGTCGCCTACCAGAATTCGAATGCGATTCTTTCGCATCTTGCCAGAGATGGCGGCGAGCACGACGTGTTCGCTGTTATCGAGGCGGACTTTGAAGAAGGCGTTGGGCTGCTTATCGATAATGATGCCCGACGCCGGAATGAGATCTTCTGCTGCCAATCAGTTTCTCCTTGGGAAAACGAACCGAAGATATTCTGCGCACGCACAATAACATTGTCGATTTGCGATTGCCAATTGCCGATTGCCGCTGCTGCGCTTCACAAGCCACTTTCTTTCCAATCGGCAATTGGCAATCGGCAATCGACAATTTTTTGAACGAGTTCAAAAATCTCTTGACACCCTTCCCGGACAGGCGTAGGCTGCGATTAGTTGAACGTGTTCAAATTCAGCTAAGGAGGCTGACCATGAATATCGTAGTAAGCACCTACCTGGTTTACCTGGCGATCAGTATCGCCCTGACTATCTGGGTCGCCCACACCCTCCACAAAAACGGCCGCATCTTCCTGGTCGACGTGTTCCACGGCAACGAGGCGCTCGCGGATTCCGTCAATCACCTGCTCGTGGTCGGGTTCTACCTGATCAACATGGGCTACGTCAGCATGGCCCTGAAGCTCGGCTACGAACTCAACAGCGCGCAGGAAGGCATTGAGGCTCTCTCGGTCAAGATTGGCATGGTGCTGATCGTCCTCGGCGGCATGCATTTCTTCAACCTGTTCGTTTTCAGCCGCATGCGCCGGCGCAGCAACTACCGTCACAATCAGCCGCCCGTCGGCCCCGATGCATTCACTGCCGTGAAGCAGGAGGCGTGACGCGATGTTTGCCCTAACCGTCCTTTACGACCCGGAATGTGGCCTGTGCCGCCGCTCGCACGAGTGGCTCAACGAGCAGGCGAAACTGGTCGAGCTCAACTTCGTGCCGTGCGCGTCAGAAGAAGCGCGTAAACGGTTCCCGGTTCTCGACCACGACGTGACCAAGCAAGACCTGACGGTGATTAGCCCCGAAGGCGCAGTTTATTTCGGACCGAAAGCCTGGCTGATGGTGCTGTGGTCACTCGCTCGTTATCGAGAGTGGTCGTACCGGCTCGCGACTCCGGAACTGTTACCCACGACGAAGCGCGTGGTGTCCGCAATTTCGCAGAACAGGTACCAGATCAGCAGAGTTGCTGATCTCATTAGATAAGTCCCATGACGGCGATGCAGAAAAAGAAGGCAGCGAAGACGCTCAAGGGCGATCAGACGAAGGCGCTGATTCTGGAAACCGCGCTCGACATCTTTCGCGAACGCGGCTACGAAGAAACCACGATGCGCGCGATTGCCGAAAAGGCGGGCGTGTCGCTCGGAAACGCCTACTACTACTTTCGCTCGAAGGAGTATCTGATCCAGGCGTTCTATCAACGCCTGCATGACGAGCATCTCGCGGCGTCGCTGCCGGCCCTGGAAAACAAGGACACTTTGAAAGCACGCCTGCTCGCGGTGATGCGGCTGAGGATCGACATCTCGAAGCCGTATCACCACTTCGCGGGCGTGCTCTTCAAGACTGCGGCGCATCCTGAGAGTCCGTTGAATCCGTTTTCTGACGAATCGGATCCGGTGAGAGAAGCGAGCATTGCACTGTTTGCGAGAGTGCTCGAAGGAACAAAGGTCCGTATTCCGAAAGATCTGAAAGCCGAATTGCCCTACCTGCTTTGGGTCTATCAAATGGGGATCGTTCTCTTCTGGATTCACGATCGGTCCCGTGGCCATCGCCGCACCTATCGGCTCATCGATCACACCGTCGACCTGCTCGACAAACTGATTCATCTCGCGAGTAATCCGTTCATGCGGCCGCTGCGCAAGCAGGCGCTGCGCTTGGTGGAGGAGATTCGCGAAGCGTTACCGGATGACGGTGACGACAGTCCACAGGATTCACAGAAGTAACAAGATTGCTTCAGGAAATCGCCCATCTTGTCTGTAAATCCTGTCAAAGACGAGGAGCAAGAACATGAGAGTCGCAATCACTGGTGGAACTGGTTTCATCGGCGGCCATTTGGCAACGCGGCTGAGCAGTGAGGGACATGAAGTGGTTCGAATCGGGCGACGCTCCACCGGGGAGGAAGTTGTTAAAGCGCCGCTCGACGATGTGGATCAGTTAGCCACAGCATTTTTGCAGGTTGTCAGGCAGTCGCACATTGCGCGGGTATCAATCGAGAAGTCGATCGCGAGACGTTTGAGCGCGTTCACGTCGACGGCACGCGGAACGTGATCGAAGCTGCACGACGCGCGGGAGTCGAAAAGATCGTGTTGATGAGCTTCCTGCGCGCGCGGCCTGACTGCGATTCGCCGTATCACGAGTCGAAGTGGGCCGCGGAAGAGATCGTGCGCGAGTGTGGTCTCGACTACACGATCGTCAAAGCGGGCGTGGTTTACGGACGCGGCGATCACATGCTCGACCATCTCAGCCACGCGTTTCATACGTTTCCCGTGTTCGCACTCGTCGGCTTCGAAGAGAAAACCGTACGGCCGTTGGCGGTTGAAGATCTGGTTCACGTGATGCGCGCGTCGTTGATCGATCGGCGTTTGAAGCGCCAGACGATCGCTTTGGTTGGTCCGGAGGAGATTTTTCTGAGCGAAGCAGTGCGTCGCGTGGCGGAAGTCGTCGACAAGCAACCGCTGATGTTTCCATTGCCTGTTTGGTGTCATCAACTGATGGCGCGAGTGTTTGAGCTAACGATGACAGTGCCGCTCGTTTCGTCAGCACAGGTGCGCATACTGTCGGAAGGCGTGTCGGAGCCTGCTTCACCAACCACCGCAGTTCCCTACGATCTCGTACCCACGCGCAGGTTCACACCCGAACAGATCCGCAACGGCCTCCCGCATCCCGCGCCCTTCTGTGTCGGCAACCTGCGACTGTGTTCTTAAGCCACAAAAAAGCACAAGCCTTTTGTGCCTCTTTGTGGCACTCTCTTGCCGATGGTGCGCATCGCGATCGTCGGTGGCGGCATTGGTGGTCTAACTGTCGCTCTCGCCCTCAGAGAATTCGGATTCGAAGCAGAAGTTTACGAACAAGCGCCGGAGTTGCTCGACGTCGGTGCGGCAATCGCCGTGTGGCCAAACGCACTGCGCGTGCTCGAGCGGCTCGGGTTGGTGGATACGATCCGTGCTCACGCCGGCGATATAAGCGAGATTCGCTGGCTCGATTCACGCGGTTTCCTATTCAATCGGGTTTCAGTCCCTTCCTCAGTGGCACTGCACCGTGCGGATCTCCAGTCCACGCTCTTGCACGCACTTCCCGCGAGTTCGATCAAACTGGACCACTCGCTCGTCTCTTTCGAACAGCACAGCGACAAAGTCGTTGCAAAGTTTGCCAATGGACAATCAATCGAAGTGGACTTCCTAATCGGCGCCGACGGCATTCACTCAGACGTTCGCGCGCAATTGCTCGGCGACGGTGAGCCGCTCTATCACGGTTACACCGTTTGGCGCGGCATCTCCGCAGCGACTCCGAAGTCGATTCCACCGGCGGCAGCAATCGAGATGCACGGTCACGGCAAACGCTTCGGTATTGGACCAATAGGCGGCGGACGCATTGGCTGGTGGGCGTCTTCAAACTCACGGATTCAACATACACAAACTGCTAACGCTCAACACGACCTGCTGCGTTTGTTCAAAGGTTGGTACCACCCGGCGGTACAACTGATCGAAGCAACTGCGCCGCACAGCATTCTCACGACCGCCGCCTGCGATCGCGGACCAACGCGCCGTTGGGGCAAACAACGAGTGACGCTGTTAGGCGACGCGATTCATCCGACAACACCAAACCTCGGCCAGGGCGGCTGTCTCGCGATCGAAGATGCGATGGTCCTGGCGAGATGTTTCGAAACTTACGGCGCCACGGAAGAAGCGTTCAGAAAATATGAAGGCTGCCGCTACAAACGCACGGCAGCCATCACAAAATACTCGCGCTACTACGGAACGATCGGTCAGTCTACGATTCCATTAAAATACCTGTTCTCGCTTATCCCCGAACCCGTGTTAAAACGATTAATGCTAATCGTCTTCGACTACGACGCAACGAGCGTTAAGGTATAGCCGGATTGCCTTCTATATCCAGCACCGTGATCGGCGCGATTTCCGTTGCTTTCAAAGGTGCTTCCACCGACGCCCGATCGCCAACAATCACGATCGCCAGGTGTTGCAAATCAATGTAACGCTTCGCGACTCTCGCCAGGTCTTCCTTCGTCACCGCGGAAACGTTCTTCGCGTAGCTTTGATAGTAATCATCCGGCAACCCTTGTACGACTATCGCCGTGATCGCACCGCTAATCGCCGTCACCGACGCGAACCGTTGCGGCAGTCCCTGAATGAGCGACTCCTTCGCCGTCTTGATCTCTTCATCAGTGATCGGCTTCTCGCTCACGATGCCTTTCAACTCTTTCATAAATTCGATCAACGCGGCGTCAGTCTTCGCGGAAAAGATCGAACCACCGGCACGAAACGGACCCGGTCCTTTGCCGTAACCAAATCCCGAGTTCACGCCGTAACTGTAACCCTTCTGCTCGCGAATATTGGCATTCAAACGCGACTGAAACTGCCCGCCGAGAATCGTGTTGAGCACTTGCAACGCGAAATAATCGGGCGTGTTTCGTGGCGGTCCGGGCAAACCGATGTTCACGACAGACTGCGCGGCGCCTGGTTTATCGACGAGATAAATCTTCGCTGGTTGCAGTTCCGGCAGCTTCGGATAATCAAACGACGGTTTGTCACCGCCTTTGGTCCATGCCGCCAAAGCCTTTTCCACTGAAGCTTTGACTTGTGCCGGTTTGACATCGCCGACTACCGTGATGATTGCGCGGCCGGGTTGGAAATAAGCCTTCTGAAACGCGACCACATCATCGCGCGTGA
>DATEHX010000286.1:0-10870 GCA_035279345.1 Pyrinomonadaceae bacterium
CTGTTGTCTGGCGATCCGATCCACGTCATCACCGGCATTCTGGGTGTGCTGAAAGCCGGCGCGGTGTTTGTGCCACTGGATCCGAGTTTTCCGGAAGGCCGCCTGCGCGTGATGAGCGAGCAAGTTGCGCCGCGATGGTTCGTCAGCGACAAGAAGCAGTTGGAGAAGTTGGACCAACTTCTCGGCGAAGAAAACCGTGAAGCAAGGATTGTTTGTCTTGATGATGAAGAGTACCTGAGTTACGAGCGCATGGACCATCCGCGCGTCGCCAGCGATCCGGATGCGCCGTGTTCGATCTACTTCACGTCAGGTTCAACCGGCAGGCCGAAAGCGATCCTCGGGCGACTGAAGGGTATCGATCACTTCATGCGCTGGGAGATCGAGGCTGTTGGCGCTCGGCCAGGCATACGCGTCAGTCAACTAGCTTCTCCGTGTTTCGATGGATTTCTAAAAGACGTTTTCGTGCCGCTGTGCTCGGGCGGAACGGTTTGCGCACCGGAGAGCCGGGAAATACTTGCGGATGCTCCCAGGCTCGTCAAATGGATCGACGACATGCAACTCGAAGTATTGCACTGCGTGCCGTCTGTCTTTCGCTCACTGCTGAACGAGAAGCTCGATAGCAATAACTTTGAAGCGCTGCGCTACGTGGTGATGGCCGGTGAACCATTGTACCCGGCTGACGTGAAGCGCTGGATCGAAACGTTCGGCGAGCGGATCAAGCTCGTGAACATCTACGGTACGACTGAGACGAGCGTGGCGAAGGTTGCGTACGAAGTGAAGGCCGAAGACGTCGAGCGGCCCACGGTTCCCGTCGGCAAACCGATCAAGGGTTCGGCAATCATGCTGATGGACGTGGCGGGCAAACCGTGCCGCCAGGGAACCGTTGGCGAGATCTACATTCGCACGCCATATCGCTCGTTTGGTTACTACGGAGATCCCGAACTCACCAATGCAGTCTTTGTCCAGAATCCTTTTAGCCAGGACCCGAATGATCTCGTTCACAAGACCGGCGACTACGGAAGGTTTCTGGAAGACGGCAACCTCGAATATCTCGGTCGGCGCGATCAGCAGGTCCAGATTCGTGGCGTCAGAATCGAACTCGGCGAGATTGAGAACTTGTTGCGTGCGCATGAGGCGGTGGCGGATGTTGCGGTGGTGGACCGCAGCGACGGGGAAGGCAACAAGTTTTTGGTCGCCTATCTGACATTGACTAATGGCACCGGCAGCGATCATCTGCGTGCCTACCTTGCGGAAAAGCTACCACCGGCAATGTTGCCGTCGGCTTTCGTCGAAATGGATGAACTGCCACGGACTCTTAACGGCAAGATCGATCGCAAAGCGCTTCCGGCTTTAGAACTGACGCAGGCAAAGCGCGGCGACGAAACGGAAACGTTGAATCCAATCGAAGAGATCCTGGCGGGCATCTGGTGTGAAGTGTTGCGTCTGCCGAGGGTCAGGCGTGAGTCGAGTTTCTTCAATATCGGCGGCCACTCGCTGCTCGCTTCGCAGGTAATCCACCGGATTCAGGACATCTTCAAGTTTGAGCTGACCGTCCGCAGCATGTTTGAAGCGCCAACGCTCGGCGAATTGGCGGCGGTCATTCAGTCGAAGCTCAACGACGGCGATACCAGTTTCACAGCCCCAATCGAACCAACGACACGCGAGGGCAAGTTGCCGCTTTCGTATGCGCAACAACGGTTGTGGTTTCAGGAAGAACTCGCGCGCGGCACCTCTACCTTCCACGTTGACCTGGGAATGATCCTGGATGGTCCAGTGAACTGGGCCGCACTCGAGCAAACGTTCAACGAGATCAGCCGCCGTCACGAAAACCTGCGCACGTCGTTTCCCGTCATCGACGGCGAGGTGTTGCAGCTCGTTCAGCCATTCTCGCGGCTCGCGTTGCCAACCATCGATCTCAGTCACCTGAACGAAGCCGAGCGCGCCGTGATCGATACGCAGCTCGCGAATGCGGCGTTGGACCAACCGTTCGATCTGGAAACTGGTCCATTGGTCCGGCTCGAGGTGATTCGCCATTCAGATCAGAAACACTCGGTGCTCTGCGTGTTACATCACATCGTCAGCGATGGCTGGTCGCGTGGAGTGCTAATCAGAGAAGTGACGGCGCTTTACCAGGCATTCGGCCGTGGCGAGCCGTCGCCCCTGCCTGAGCTCAAGGTCCAGTATGGCGACTACGCTGTTTGGCAGCGGGAACGATTACAAGGCGAGAAACTCGAACGCGAAGTGAACTTCTGGAAAGAGGAACTGGCCGGCGCGCCGTTGTTACTCGATTTGCCGACCGATCGTCCCCGTCCGCCGGTCCAGACTTATCGTGGAGCCGCTGAATCGTTTGCACTGTCGCCGGAGCTTTCGCAACAGTTGAAAGCTTTGAGTCAGCAGCAGGGAACGACGATGTTCATGTTGTTGCTGGCGGCATTTCAGACCCTGCTTCATCGTTACACTAACGAAGACGACATCGTAGTCGGCACGACCATAGCCAATCGCGAACGATCAGAACTCGAGCCGTTGATCGGGTTCTTCGTCAACATGCTGGCGCTGCGCACCGATTGTTCCGGCAACCCATCCTTTCTGGGCCTGCTCGATCAAGTACGCAAGACGACGTTGCGAGCGTACGCGCATCAGACGGCGCCTTTTGAAGAACTCGTTCGCACGCTGCGGCCGAAGCGTAACCTCGGTTATCTGCCACTGTTCCAGGCGGTCTTCAGTTTTCACAATCAGCCGACGTTAACGGAGATGCAGCTTTCCGGATTGACGCTGAGTGTGCCGAAACGGGAAGTGACCACTTCGCAGATCGATCTATTGCTCGACATGTTCGAGAGCAATGATGGTCTACAGGGCGCGGTCCAATACAACGCGGATCTTTTCGATCGGACGACGATCCTCCAGATGATGGCGCACTTCGAAAATCTTCTGGCGGCGGTCGCCATCGATCCGGAGCAACGGCTCCTCGATCTCGCGATGCTTAGTCTGGCGGAAACCGAGGAGATCGCGGTCTGGAATCACACCAAGACTGTCTCGCTGCCAGAAACGTGCGTTCACGACTTGATCGCCGCGCAAGTAAAAGCCACTCCCGATGCGATCGCGGCATCATTCCGCGGCGGTTTACTCAGCTACGCCGAGCTGAACCGCGGGGCCAATCAGGTTGCGCACTACCTGCGCGAGCAAGGAATAAAGCCCGGCGATCTCGTCGGGATCTGTCTCGATCACTCACTCGAAGAATTGATTGCGCTGCTCGGCGTACTCAAAGCCGGCGCCGGTTATGTAGCACTCGATCCGGAACATCCACCGCAGCGCATCGAATTCGCGCTCACGGATGCAAACGTCGCGATAAATCTAACGCAGAAAAAACTCGCTGCCGACTGGTCCATCATTGCGTCACAGCCTGACAGCGATGTCGATGTTGAAGTAAGTCCCGACAGTCTCGCTTACGTTATCTACACTTCAGGATCAACCGGACAACCAAAAGGCGCGGGCATCTCGCACCGTTCGCTCGTCAATTACGTTTCGTGGGCGAAGGACGTCTACCTGCGCGGCGAGAATCTCGCATTCGCGCTCTACTCATCACTCGCTTTCGACCTGACCGTGACGTCCATTTACGTCCCGCTAATCACCGGCAACACGGTCGCCATCTTCCGGCGCGACGCAAAGGATGCGTTGCTCGAGGAAATCATTGCCGACGGCCAGGTTGGCGTATGCAAGCTGACGCCGAGTCATTTGACGCTCATTAAAGACGTCGATAACCGGAAGAGCAGCGTCAAGCGTTTGATTGTCGGCGGCGAAGCGCTCGGAACTGAGTTGACGCGGCAAGTGGTCGAGAGCTTCGGCGGCAACGTTGAAGTATTCAATGAGTATGGACCAACCGAGGCGACTGTCGGTTGCATGATCCATCAGTTCGATCCGTTCAACGACACGCGCGCGAACGTGCCCATCGGCCGGCCGGCAGCAAACGTAAACCTTTACGTGCTTGATAAGTGGCTCCAACCCGTGCCGGTTAATGTCACCGGCGAACTGTTCATCGCGAGCCCCGGTTTGGCCCAGGGTTATCTCGGACGTCCCTCGCTGACCGCCGAAAGGTTCATTCCGAATCCATACTCGGCCGGGCAGCGAATGTATCGCACTGGTGATTTGTGCCGCCGTTTACCGTCAGGCGATCTCGAATACCTCGGCCGCCAGGACGAACAGGTCAAGTTTCACGGCTATCGAATCGAGACCAACGAGATTCGCTACGCCTTGAAGAAACATCCGCAAGTCAGAGATAGCGCGATCGTGGTTACCGAAGACAAGCACGGCCATAAGGTGATGATCGCTTACTACGTTTCGCGACAACCTTTGGAAGCAGCGCCACTCCGCGAGTTTCTGCTGGAACACCTCATCGCCGACACGATCCCGAACTTCTTTGTGCACCTTGGTAAGCTGCCGCTGACGCTCAACGGAAAGATCAACTACGACGCGCTTCCTTCACTCGAAGAGGCGAAGCAAAAGCAGCAGCGCACTTACACCGCGCCGCGCACACCGCAGGAAGTAAGTCTTGCGTCCATCTGGTCGGAAGTGTTGTCGCTCGAACGCGTCGGCGTCGAAGAAAACTTCTTCGACCTCGGAGGACATTCGCTCCTCGCGGCCCAAATCATTCATCGGATCAATCAAACCTTCGAAATCGATCTGCCGATGCGGGTGATATTCGATCAACCGACTATCGCCGGTCTCGCACTTTCAATCGAAGAGGCGCTCATAGAAAAGCTGGAGGCAGTTTCATAATGACGAATCACGACAAGAGCAACGGTAACGGTAATTATCAACCGGCTGCGAAACTCTCACGCCGGGCCAAGAAGGGCCAGGTGAACATCATCGGCATCTCCGCCGGATACCACGATTCCGCTTGCAGTCTCGTGCAGGATGGAGTGCTGGTGGCCGCGGCACAGGAAGAACGGTTCTCGCGCGTGAAAAACGATCGCTCATGGCCGGTGAAAGCCTTTCTTTACTGCCTCGAAGAGGGCGGGATCACGATCGCGGACGTCGATTGCATTGGCTACTACGAAGATCCATACCTGAAACTGGGCCGGCAGGTCTGGATGGGCTTCATGCCAAACCTGCCGCAGTCGCGCCGTGACGCGATCCTCGATCGATTGTCGCGCACGCCGCCTCAACAGATGATCTCGGACATCCTGGGTTACGACGGCCGCGTGGAGATCTTCGATCATCACCTTTCACACGCCGCGAGCAGTTATTACTTCTCCGGTTTTGAAGAGTCGGCCATTCTGACCGTTGACGGCGTCGGCGATTGGGCCACCACGACCTACGGCTTCGGCAAAGGTCCACATATCGAGCGCTCCGAACAGGTCGATTTTCCCGACTCGCTCGGGTTCTTCTACAGCGCCATCACCGGCTATCTCGGATTTGAGGTTAACGAAGGCGAATACAAAGTGATGGGTCTCGCGCCTTACGGCGAGCCCGAATACGCAGACAAGATTCGCAAGCTGGTGGAAATTACGTCCGAAGGGCAGTACCGCCTCAACATGAAGTACTTCGGTTTTCTCAACGAAGACTGCATGTACACGCAGGAGTTGGTCGATCTTTTGGGGCAACCACCGCGCGAGCCTGAGTCGGAGATGACGCAGTATCACATGGACGTCGCCAAGAGCGCGCAGGTTGTGCTCGAAGAGATACTGCTCGACAAGACGCGCTACCTCCACTCGAAGCACCCAAGCGACAATCTGTGCATGGCCGGTGGTGTGGCGTTGAACGTAGTGGCAAATGGACGTTGTCTCAGAGAGGGTCCGTTCAAACGTCTCTTCGTACAACCCGCGGCCGGTGATGCCGGCGGAGCCGTAGGTGCGGCAGCATTGGCCCACGTGCGAGTGACTGGCGAACCACCGGTCGTGAAGCAACTCGAGAACGTTTATCTCGGTCCAGCTAATTCAGTGTCGGATGCTTATCGCTTCCTGAAGGTATCTTCAGCCAAGTTTCACGACTTCCGCGATAACGAAGATGAACTAATCAATTTCACTGTCGACGCACTGGTTGAAGGGAAAGTGATCGGCTGGTCGCAGGGACGCATGGAGTTTGGACCGCGGGCACTCGGCGCCAGATCGATCCTCGCGGATCCGCGCCGGCCTGAAATGCGCGACAAGATCAACGCGCTGGTGAAGATGCGCGAAGCGTTTCGCCCGTTTGCGCCGGCGGTTTTGGAGTCGGAGTATCAAAACCACTTCGCTCTCAATCACGCCTCGCCGTTCATGCTCGAAACCTGCGACGTGATCTCGGACATCGACCTGCCGTCCATCACGCACATTGACGGATCAGCACGTATTCAGACGGTCAACGAAAACTCCAATCCACGTTTTCACAAGTTGCTCAAGGAGTTCTTCAGGCGCACTGGTTGCCCGATCATCCTGAACACGTCGTTCAACGTTCGGGGCGAGCCCATTGTGTGTACACCGGTCGACGCGGTTCGCTGTTTCAACCGTTGCCAGATCGACATGCTGGTGCTTGAAGACTTCGCGCTGGAGCGTTCGGGCATTCCGTCGTTCTGGGAAGGACTGGGCCACTTCGGCGGTCAAATGCTGTCGATGCCGCATACCGCGGGCAGAACGGTCGAACATTCGGTTTACACAATGCTCTAAATCAAGGGAAAGAGAGTCCACGTTTATGGAACGTCCGCCTGAGTCGTTGAAATCCTTCGCCGATCGCATCGCGCAAGCCGCAGCCTCCGAGGAAGCGGATAATCTGGTTCGCCTGCTCCGTATCTCCGGATTGACGGGGCCGATCGCGAACCGGCCCGTGCACTATGGAACCGAGGACGCTCCGACGAGCATTCGCGCCAGCGAGCCGGGAGTAGCGCCGAAGCAATCGCGGTTCATCGGGATTTGGGAACAAAGAGTAGAGAATGGAAAGCCCGTCTTCGTGCGCGGTCTGGATTCGATCGAGACGTGGCATTTCTGGGCCAACGTAGGCCGCATTGAACCCAAAGGATCGAAACTGCGCGTGTTGTTTATCGGCGAGTCAGTGGCGCGCGGCTATCTTTACGATCCGAGTTACACGCCGGCGATGGTCCTGCAGACAATGCTGGAAGATCACTTCGGCAAGGATCAGGTTGAAGTAATCGACCTGGCGCGCACGAACCTCAGCTTCGAAATTCGGGAACTTGCTCTCGCCGCGCTTCAACTCGAGCCGGATGTCGCGGTGTTCTTCGCCGGAAATAACTGGGACAAGAAAACCTCGCTGCCGACGTTTTCCGATCTTGCCAACATGAACAAGGCGATCGAGACCGAAGGAATGGCGGGCGTGAAGCGAGTTGCTGACGAGTACATCGAGAGAACTGCGCGAACGATCGTCAGCGATGTGGTATCGGAGTACAAGAACGCCGGCATCCCGGTCATCTGGCTCATTCCCGAGTTCAATCTCTACGACTGGCGCGAGCCGTTTACCAATGCTCCCTACTTGCCGGATGACCGTAACCGTCAGTGGATCGCCGCGATGAAGGAAGCGCAGCAGGCTTTCAACGCCGGCGACTATCCCAAAGCAGAACAGCACGCGGCGAAAGCGATCGAGTTGGACCAGGGCACCACAGCCGCACCGTATTACATTCTCACCGAATGCCGCGAACACGCGAATGATATCGACGGGGCACGGAGATATCTGGAGATGGCGCGCGATGCGCAAAGCTGGGATAACTCGATAATGTATATCCCGAAAAACTACGACATCGCGCAGCGAATCCTCCGCGAACAACTACCACGTCACGACGTCCAAGTAGTCGATATGCCGCTGGTGTTTAAGCAGTATTTGAACGGCGGAATACCAGGCAATCGAATGTTCGTGGATTATTGTCACATGACCAGCGAAGGCATTCAGATCGCTATGGGGCATGCCGCGTCTTGTGTGCTGCGCGCTTTGAAGGGAATCGAGCAGCCGTGGCACGCGCTGATCGGCGAGCACACCGCTCCTTCGGCAGAAACAGAAGCCGAAGCTAATTTTTTGGCGGCAATTCACAATGCGCACCGGTATCAGCGCTTCAAGATGGTCCGGCATTTCTGCGCGCGAGCGGTCAGTTATTCGAAACACATCGCCGAGATCATGCTGAACTACATGGAGCTTCAGGTACTGAACAAAGCTCCCTTGCGCATGAGTGAAGCGGAACTGCAGATCTTCAATCTCGGTTCACCGCTAATCCATCACTACCTGTTTCGCAATAACGACAA
Organism: Pyrinomonadaceae bacterium; assembly: GCA_035279345.1. Classification (GTDB taxonomy): domain Bacteria; phylum Acidobacteriota; class Blastocatellia; order Pyrinomonadales; family Pyrinomonadaceae; genus PSRF01. Next base: position 8,217 of record DATEHX010000286.1, read on the forward strand.
ACGGCTCGACAAAACCCTGCTGACAGCAATCGTCGACGCCCTTGAAGAAGCAGGAATTCCGGCGCGTGAACGGCTCGAACAACTCTATCGAGAGGAACACAGCACGAGAGTCGACTCAACCGATCTGCTTCATCCTTTCTACATTCAATCGGCGGACCAGCCGCACGAATTGGAAGCCTTGTGCTGGCCGATCGCCCGCGTGGATTACGACCCGCGTTACTATCGGGCCTACTGGACCGAATCGAAGTTCGTTTTTATCGGCGAGCCAGGACACTCAGTCCATCTTTCCATGACTGCCCGGTTGTCGAAGTATGCGGATGAGGAAGGCAAGATCACGCTCGACTGCAATGGCAAGCCGCAAGTGGAATTAAACCTCACCAGGGAATGGAGCGCGTGGACCATGACGATTCCCGGCGATGTGGTGCGCGACGGACTCAATGTGATCGAAATCCATTGGCCCATCCCTGAAAAATTCCGCACCGATGAGGCGCTGGCCGAAGTGATGAGCAAAATGTGCCAGTTGAGGTATCCGGAATACTATCCGATCTTTGGTGAGATCCACGTGTTTACTGCTTCGAACGCAGCGCAAGTCGCGGAGACTCCTCACGAACTGATGGAAGTCGCCGTCTCTCAAGTGGCCTAAAACAATCGCTCGCTTCTCAAGGAAAAATCAGATGGCTTCGAAACTCGATTGTGTAGTCATCGGGTATAACGAGCTTCCCTTTGACCAGTATGAAAGTTTTCTCCGCAAGTACGGAGAAAACAGCGAAGCCTATCGCGATCTGAAGTTCAGTTTCGTCGATCTGGGCGACCGGAAACTGGACTACGTCGGACTAATGAATCACGTTAGTTCGCTCGCTCGCGGCAGCAACGGCTCTGGCTCAATTGAAAGTTATAAGTCTGGTGATATTCCGAACCTGGCAGCCGCATACCTCACGACATTTCTCAGGAGAAGAGGCTTTGAAACGCAGTACATCAACCTCTTTCAGTATGAGAAACAGCGGCTGATCGACTTGCTTGCGGAAGACCCGTACTGCATCGCGATCACGACCACGTTCTACGTCGTCAACCTGCCGGTGAATGAGATGGTGGAATTCATCCGGCAGCACAACAGCAAAGTGAAGATCGTCGTAGGCGGACCGTTGATCTCGAATCATCACCGGAACTATGGCGGCGATGAGTTTGCGACGGCAGTTGAGGATATCGGCGCAGACATCTACGTGATCGAAGGTCAGGGCGAGTTGACGCTTTCCCAGGTTGTCGATTGTCTCAAGAATGGCGGCGACCTGAGCTCTGTTTCCAATCTCGCCTACTTTGAAAACGGCAAGCTGCGCCGCACCAAGGTCGCGGTGGAAAACAATTCGCTGGATGAGAACGTGATCGACTGGGGTGGCTTTCCGGGGCAGCCACTTGGACCAACCATCCAGACTCGAACCGCTCGCAGTTGCGCTTTCAAGTGCTCCTTCTGCAACTATCCGACGCGAGCCGGCGCGTTAACACTTGCCAGTCTCGAAACGATCGAGCACGAACTCGACTCGATGACGCGGCTGGGTAACGTCAACAACGCGGTCTTCATCGACGACACCTTCAACGTTCCGTTCCCGCGCTTCAAAGAGATTTGCCGGATGATGATCCGGAAGAAGTACAACCTCAACTGGTTCTCTTACTTTCGTTGCAGCAATTCAGATGAAGAAGCGATCGATTTGATGGCGGAGAGCGGTTGCAAGGGCGTGTTTCTGGGTGTGGAATCCGGCTCGCCGACGATTCTCACCAACATGAACAAGTCGGCGACGGTCGAAAAGTACTCGAAGGGAATCGAATGGCTGCGCCAGCGTGGCATCATGACTTTCGCGTCGATGATCACGGGTTTCCCCGGCGAGACCGAAACAACCGTTCAGGAAACTATCGACTTCATCCGCGATACCAAACCCGACTACTACCGTTCGCAGATGTGGTACTGCGAACCGGGCACGCCGATTCAGAACCGGCGCGAGGAGTTCAAGATTCAGGGCGAGGGTTTCGTTTGGAATCATGCGACGATGGACAGCCTCGAAGCTATGGACCACATCGATCGCATGTTTCTGACCATCAAGGAATCTACCTGGTTGCCGCAGTGGTCCTTCGACTTCTGGATCGTCCCTTATCTTCTCGGCAAAGGCATCTCGCTCGGACAGTTCAAGCAGTTCATGAGTGAGGCGCACAACATGTTGACGCTGGAGATTGCTTCACTTCCCGAAGAGCAGAAGCGTTCGCGCCAACAAAAGCATCTCGAGAACATGGTGGCCGGAGCCAGGGCGTGGCCGCAGTCGGCTTTGCTCGGAAAGTACGTCAGCGCATGAGTCCTTCTCCCGCAAAGGCGCAAAGGCGCAAAGGAATCCTTTAGAAACGCGGCAGTGCTTTGCGCCCTTGCGCCTTTGCGGGAGAGGTTGTCCAACACAAGAGGACTCTTCGCACAAAGCCAGTCCAACAAACCTGATCCCATCAATATGCAATCTCTGCCTGAGACATTGAAGACTTTTGCAAATCGGATCGCGCAGGCCGCTGTCCCGGCGGATGCGATTCAGATGGTCCGTCTGCTGCGCGTGTCGGGCTTCTTCGGCGGCCCTGTGAGCGACACTGGGAATACGTCTAACGGTCACAACGTAGGTATCTGG
>DATEHX010000287.1:0-13541 GCA_035279345.1 Pyrinomonadaceae bacterium
GTTTTAGTCGTTCAGCTCCCAGCCTCACGCCCATCTGCGCGAAGTACTGGTTGCAACTGACTTCGTATGCTTCGTCGATTCCGATCTTTCCGTGTACTTCGCCTGCGCCACCGTCGTCGAAGATCACGTTCGCGCCCGGCGCCGCGTAGTACCCGCCGCCACTGCACGTAAATTCAGTGTCCTGTTCGCCCGCGAGAAACGCCGCGGTCATCGTCACGGTTTTAAATGTCGATCCGGGAATGTAATAAGCGCCGAGAGCGCGGCTGACGAGCGGTTTGTCGCGCTCGTTTGCTTCGAGACGAATCCACGTTGCCTCGTCGCTGACTTCTTTCAAGCTGTATGAAGGTTCGCTGTAAAGCGCGAGCACCTCGCCGTTCTGCGGATTGATGATCACTACCGCGCCGTGCTTGCCTTTCAACTGGTCCATCGCGGCTTGTTGCAGCCCGCGATCGATCGTAAGGCGCACGTCCTGATTGCCTTTGAATTCGAGCGACTCGCCGCGGACTACCGCCAGTGCTTCCGGCAACGCGCCACTCTGCACGCCAAACAACGCGCGCTCCAGTCCCGGATCGCCGCGATCGGAGCCAAACAAGTGGGCCATTGCCTGGTCCATCGGATACTCGCGCCGAATGTCACCGCCCGAGTCGCGTTTGTAATACGCGAGCGGCTGATCGAGACGGCCGCTGCGATCGAGAATCCAGCCGCGCAACGTCGATTCGGACAAGCGGCGCACGCGCAGGTCTTTGTAACTCAACTGTTGAAACTTTTCGTTTTGCTCAGAAGCGTATCTGGCCCAGTAGATGTGAAACGAGAAGAGACCGATCGCGAGCAGCACGAACCCCCAGCGCAACACGCGCAGGCCGCGATTCGTTGAAGACGAGCCGAGTCGTTTCTTTACTGCTTTGGGAAGATCTTCGGGAATTGCAGTGGTCTTCGCTGCCGTGCTGCGGCGGTTACGGACCAGGCTGAGCAACAGCAACAGGATCACGATTGCGAAACCGCCGACGTAGATCAGCGTGAACAGCGCGGGTGTTCTTTCCGGCACGTGGGGAGTGGCAAGAGGAGACGGAGTGGGAGATTGAAACAGGAGTAAGAGTAGTATGTTCATCCAAGGTCTATTCTGTTCCTCCTCTGTGTCTCTGTGCCTCTGTGGTTTTTATAACCACGGAGGCACAGAGACACAGAGAAGACTAGTCACTCTTGCGCAATCTTACTTCAACGTCGCCAAATCCGATTACGTCGCCGTCTTCAATAACTCTTGATTCACCGTAAGCAATACGCCTGCCGTTGAGGAACGTGCCGTTGGTCGATCCGGTGTCCGCAACGAGCAGTGTGCCTTCCCCGGTCATCAACAAAGCTGCATGAATCTTCGAAACGCTGCCGTCGTTCAGCGTCAATTCGTTGTCGGAAGCGCGTCCGACGTTTAGCCGTCTGCCACCAGGTTTGAACACTAATGGTACTTCGCGTGTTCCATTTTGTTGCGTAATACGTGCCGTCACCTGGATGTCAGGCATCGGCGGCGCGGCGCTGGGAATCGGCACACCGCTCTTGGCGGCGCGGCGTTCTTCATCCTGGCGGCGCAGGTCTTCTTCAAACTCGCCGAACGACGGGTCAACCGAAATACCGGTCGTGAAGATATCGACTTCCGCTTCTACAGTGACTGGACCAAGCGTACGGTAACGATGGTCGTTGATGTGATCGATCGCGGCGGCGAGAACTTCGTTTTTTAGTTCGTGCAGAATCTCCGGTGGCGCTTCCGAGTGTGTCCCCCACTCGACTTTGAGTATCAGATGGTGCGGCGCGATTCGTCCCTTGTTGCCTTCGTCGCGGACGCGTTCGTCGATCAACTTCTTCATACGCTCGATGAGTTTGGAGGTGGTGAGTCCGCTGCGCGGTTCGACCGTGCGTCCAAAGCGGCGATCGACGACGTCGCCCATGCCCTCGAGCACGCGGCGCAGGATGCGTTCGGGTAGCGCCTCCTCGCGTTTCTTCACGGCCTGCTCGTTTTTGAGCTTTGCTATCGAGTCGTCTGAATCAGTCATGAATAAGCAATACGAGATTTACACCGACCAGTTCGTCGTCTATGCAAGATTAAGGATTGGGTAACTGGATCGAGGGTATTCTAACATCTGCATTGCTTTGCGGCTTAACGCGCTGGGGTGGCTGTAGGACGTGCGTGAGGAGCCACCCCAATCGGGTTGTCGTGGGCGAGGAGAAGAAACACACACTTCGAGCGGCGGCAGTTCGCCAAACGACGAACGTCAGTACTAACAAAACCTTGGTTGTATTTTTAGCGAGGCCTAAGAACGCGCAGCCTCAAACCTTGTTCAGGACCATGCGGGGGAGACCGCGCGACTGCGAATTGACTAACGCTTCTGATGCATCTTGTTTCTCGTAGGTAGCCTGCAAATAAAAAACTTTTCGAGCTTCTTGTGCTTCCTAGTGGCGGGTTACAATGCCACAGATGAAACGTTCCGGGACTGCCGATCTTCCGCTTCATGGCGGCCGCGTTCCGCAGTGGCTTGCACAACGCATGACCATGCTCGGCACCGGCATCACCGAAGCGATCGTGCATGACTACGGTACTTCCGGTTTTCTTTCACGCCTCAGCGATCCTTTCTGGTTTCAGGCGTTCGGCGCCGTCATGGGAATGGACTGGCACTCGTCCGGCATAACCACGTCAGTGATGGGCGCGCTCAAACGCGGACTCGCTCCACGCGCAAACGAACTCGGACTCTACATCTGCGGTGGACGCGGACGCTTCTCACGAAACACGCCAAATGAATTGCGACTACTCGGCGAACGCCGCGGCTTTGACGCCGACTCTTTAGTACGCACGAGCAAGCTCACCGCACGCATCGACAACAACGCGATCGCCGATGGCTTCCAGATCTACCTGCACAACTTTGTCGTAACCGCGGACGGTGAGTGGGCCGTGGTCCAACAAGGCTTGAACGACCACACCGGCATGGCGCGGCGTTATCACTGGCACTCGGCTTCGGTGAGAGACTTCGTAACCGAACCACACACGGGCATCGTCGGCGCGAACCAGGGAACGATCATGAACCTCGTCGATAACCAGGCGAAGCCTGCGCAAACGGCGCTGCTCGAGATTGCTCAAGAACGTCCGGAGAAAACTCTCCAAGCTGCGCGTCACTTGAAACTGCCCGCACATCACGAAGTGCGCGCCAGGGACGTCGATCTCAAACGTCTCGGCGCTGTGCTTGCTGTCGCTTACGAACGCGACCTGCACGATTTCGCCGAACTGTTACTCATCGAAAATCTCGGCCCGCGAACGTTGCAATCGCTCGCACTGGTGGCTGAAGTCGTCCACGGCGCGCCGAGTCGTTTCTCAGATCCGGCACGTTTCTCATTCGCGCACGGCGGCAAAGATCGCCACCCGTTTCCGGTGCCGCTCAAAACTTACGACGAATCCCTAAACGTGCTGCGCAAAGGTCTCGATGCGGCGAAAGTCGGCGACAAAGAAAAGCTCGACGGTTTCCGTCGCTTGAACCGTTTCGTGCAAAACGTTGAGAACAAACTCGCACCCGAAGCCGACTTCGCGGCGGTGATCACTCACGAACACAAAATCTCACCCTCACTGGACGGCCGTTCCGTTTTCGACGACGAGCCAAAACGCACGTTCTACAATCCACGGCAAAGATCATTGTTTTAGAACATAGTTTTAACAAGCCAGCCATCAAACTCCCACGGCGTTTGCTTAATCTAATCTGCACCCCCACCGAAAAGCTTTTGATTGCCCCGACGTAATGAAACGACTTGGAGTGTGCGCTGCATTCCGAGGGAAGCAAACTTGAAGGAGCTAACTATGAACCGTAAGAGTTTTCACCCATCCGCGATCGTATGGGGCGCGGCGCTCGTGTTCGCACTCATGTCGGTAGCGATGGGTCAGTTTTCCAACAACCAACAGCCCACCAGCCAACAGACCAGCACACAAACTTCGACCGCTCAAAACACGTCGCTGCGTTCGGTGCCGGCGGGCTCGAAAATGAAGTTCAGGGGTGTGGTGATCACTCGCGACGCCGATGTTTTCACGATCCGCGATCGCAGTCGCGCGGACTATCAGGTCGTAATTACTGACAATACCAGCATTAAAACGCACGGCGGATTCCTCCGCAGCGGCAAAAAGTATCCGGTTACTGACATTCTTCGCGGATTGATCGTGGAGGTTGAAGGCCGCGGCGATAGCCAGGGACAACTGGTCGCCGAGAAGATCAGGTTCAACGAGTCAGACATGCGTGCGGCACTGACGACCGATACGCGCGTGGGCCCCGTTGAAGCCAATATGGAACGTGTGGCCGGACAGATGGACGAGCTCTACGCGGTCGCGGCAGAAGCGAGGGCGGAAGTTAAAGCCGTCAATGAACGCGTTTCATCCTTGGACGACTATGACGTGCAGGAGACCATCGCTGTGACTTTCAGAACCAACAGCGCGGTGCTTTCACCTGAAGCCAAGTCACAGCTTGACGAGTTGGCAGCCAAGACAAACGGCGCGAAAGCGTACATGATCGAGGTCGCCGGACATACAGATGCGACCGGCAGCGACGCCAAGAACTTCCGGCTCAGCCAACAGCGCGCGGAAGCAGTTGTGCAATATCTTGCTGTTCAGCACAAGATTCCGTTACGACGCTTTGTCACGCCGATGGGCTATGGCAAGACTGAATCTGTGGCCGACAACACGACCTCTGCGGGACGTTCGCAGAATCGTCGTGTTGAAGTGAAGATGATTATCAATCGTGGACTAAACCAGACGACCACACCTGCGTCGTCGTCCGCGGTACGTCCCTAGGAAGGAAAAGTTACCTGACGGAGTGCGGCTCGCTGCAACCGCACTCCACCTTGGGCCTTCTAAACAGGCGCGTTGCAGTTTGGTTGTGGTGGCAGTGACAACTTAGCTGTGACCAAATACGGTCAGGTGTACACGGTTTACGCGTCCGAGACCCGCTTTCGTTCATCAAATCCCCAATAAACCCCACAATATCTGCGATTTTCCTAACTAATTCAGTGGCCTTGTGTTTGCTAAGAATTGTCTTCATGACAAACGTAGAGGTCTTCCCAATTTTGCACGGCGGTTTAACAGCCGCAAAGAAACCTGAGCCGGCGCCCAATTCCGATCTCGCGCTGGCCATGGCCGCCGGGAAAGGCGACATGGAGGCGTTTGAAAAGCTTTATGAGCGACACAACCGCCGGGTCTATTCGCTGTGTCTGCGCATGACGCAAAACGCGGCAGAGGCCGAAGACTTGGCGCAGGAAGCGTTCATTCAGCTATTCCGCAAGATCGGCAGTTTTCGTGGTGATTCGGCATTTACCACCTGGCTTCATCGGCTTGTTGTTAATCAGTGTTTGATGCACTTCCGCAAACGGAGCGTCAAACTGGAGAAAACTACGGAGGAAGGTGAAACTCCGGTACAGATCGTTCGCGGCACCGAGAATCCAAACGCGATGCCGATCATGGATCGCATCGCACTCGACAACGCATTGAAACAGTTGCCGCCGGGCTATCGCACAGTGTTTGTGCTGCATGACGTCGAAGGTCACGAGCACGAAGAGATAGCGAGAATGCTGGGCGTGGCGGTCGGCACTTCAAAATCGCAGTTACACAAGGCGCGCATGAAACTGCGCCAGATACTTAAAGCCCGGACGGAAGTAAGTCAGAATTAAATCGACGCAAGTCAGAATTAGTTCGAGCGGCAAATCCCCATGAGGGGACTCCTTCAACGGGCCGGCAGGTTTCGCCTGCTGGCCCGTTTCGTATATTCTTCACCCCTACTAAAAGAAGTCTGTTCAGACACCAATCAAGTTTCGTGGAGAAGACTATGAGCGAACGAAGCGTCACCTTTTATCGCTGGGACGACATGCCCAAGGAGAAGTTGAGTGAGGTACTCGACCGGCGTTTGATAACTGCCGATCGCGTCATGCTGGCGCACGTGTATCTCAAGAAGGGCGCGATCGTTCCGCGTCATTCCCACGAGAATGAACAGATCACTTACATTCTCGAAGGTGGTTTGCGCTTCTGGCTCGGACCTGACGAAGCGGAAACGATCGACGTGATGGCCGGCGAGGTGTTGCACATTCCGTCGTACGTTCAGCACAAAGCCGAAGCACTCGAAGACACGCTCGACGTCGACATCTTCAGCCCGCCGCGTCAGGACTGGCTCGACAAGACTGACGACTACCTCAGGCAGAAATAACGCTCATGGATCTCGGACTCAAAGACAAAGTTGCACTCATTGCCGCCGGGAGTCGTGGTCTTGGACGCGCAGTCGCCGAAGAGCTCGCCGCCGAAGGAGCTTCACTGGTTCTTTGCGCGCGCGACCCCGCGACGCTCGCGGAAACAACTGCTTCAATCGCCGATCAAACCGGGGCGCACGTGCTCGGCGTGCCTGCTGACGTCACCGATGCACGACAAGTGAAACAACTCGTCGCTTCGGCAAATGAACGCTTCGGACGGATCGACATTCTCGTGACGAATGCTGGTGGTCCACCGGCCGGCCGGTTCGATCAGTTATCGCAGGAACAGTGGGAACAAGCGACGCGTTTGACGCTTTACAGCGCGGTTCACCTGGCGCGTGAAGTTTTGCCGGGAATGAGATCGCGGCGTTGGGGAAGGATTCTGAACATCACGTCGATCGCGGTGAAACAACCCGTTGAGAATCTTCTGTTATCGAACAGTCTGCGCGCAGCGGTCACCGGTTTTGCACGCACACTTGCGAATGAAGTCGCATCGGAAGGAATCACAGTCAACAACATCCTGCCGGGTTATACGCGCACCGAGCGTTTGGAAGAGCTTGCGGGAATGATGGCTGATAAGCTGGGAATCAGCGCCGACGAGTTTCGCGGAAAATGGGAAGCAGAGATTCCGATGCGGCGTCTCGGAGAGCCGCGCGAGTTTGCGGCGATGGCGGCGTTTCTGGTTTCAGAACGCGCGAGTTACATTACCGGCACGTCGATTCAGGTCGATGGTGGCTGGATCAAATCATTGTTTTAGAAAGGCGACCCGCATGATCAAAACAATTCGTGGTAGCACCAAGTGATAACTCGACCGATCGGAATTTGAAAGACTCATTAGCTCTTACCGGCGAAGGGATCGTAATCGACATCGGGACGGGCGACGGGCGCTTTGTATACCAGTCTGCACGTCAGAACCCGAAGAAGTTTTACATCGGGATCGATCCGAACGTCAGGCCGCTGGAGAAGATCTCGGAGAAGATTTACCGGAAGCCGGCGAAGGGCGGCGCGCCTAACGTGCTGTTCATTCAGGCTGCGGTAGAGGAGCTGCCGGCGGAACTGGATGGCGTCGCGGATGAACTGCACGTTCATTTTCCGTGGGGAAGTCTGTTGCGCACCGTTGCCACTGGTGATGTCGTGATGCTTCAGAACTTGCGCCGGATCTGTGCACCCGAGGCTTTGTTGGAAGTCGTGATGGGCCTCGATCCTGCGCGTGACCAGTCTGAAATCGAACGTCTCGAACTCACACCGCTGTCGCTTGAATTCATAGACCAACAACTCGCTTCACGGTATCTCACAGCCGGTTTCGAAATCACCGAACGCGGAATGATACCGGCAGCCGAATGGCCGGAGTTCAATACTTCCTGGGCGAAACGTCTCCAGCAAAACGATCAACGCCCGATCACTTATCTCATCGCCCGCGCTGTTTAATCGGCCTCTATTCGTCTGACACTTACCGCAGATAATCGACACGCTTTCGCCACCGGCAATGTGTTGAAATGCACGTTTTGTAGAGAGAGGAGTTACTATGGTGAAAGGTGCTGCGGGCAAGGCTGCGTCTCAGCGTGGCCTTTCTGACGAGATCTCGAAAGATAACAAGCCGACCAGCGACGTTGTCGAGCACTTGCAGCGGCAATTGGCAAACGGGTTTGTGCTGTACGCGAATTACAAACACTATCATTGGCAAACGTTTGGTCCGTTGTTTCGCGACCTGCATTTGCTGTTCGATGAGTTTGCGACGGCGGTGCTGGCGACGATTGACGATTTCGCGGAACGCGTGCGAATGATCGGGCAGGACCCGGTTTTTCGTCCCGACGAGGTTGAAAGAATCGCGACTGTGAACGTGTCGGGCGATGCGGGCGACATGCGCGAGATGATTGCTGAAGCAGCAGCGAATCTGCTGGTCGTGATCAAAGAGATGCGTGAGGCCGCGCGCGTGGCAGACGATCACGACGACCCAGGAACGGTCGATCTCTTTTCGCGTCACGTGCAGATACACGAAAAACACGAATGGTGGCTGCGCGACATTCTTGAAAAGGGCGACGGCTTGACGGTCTAAGCCACAAAGAAGCACAAAAGGCACAAGAGGCACAAAAGAAGTTAGCCAGGAAAGGCGTCCTGGCAACTCCCTTTTTCTTTTTGTGCCTCTTGTGCTTCTTGTGCCTTTTTGTGGCTAAACCTTGCTAGAAGCTCTGGTCGTCCGCGGATGGTCCGTAGAGAGCCGGGACCTTCTGGCCCATGAGACGCAGGTAGACGGTCATCTGGCCGCGATGATGCGCCCAGTGGTTGATCGTCTCCTGGATCATCATGTAACGCGACTCTTCCATAACGACGTGTCCTCCCGCCAGCAACTTCCAGTTAGTCCGCAGATGCTCATCCGTGGTCTTTTCGAGCGCCGCACGCGCAGCCGCTGCCGTTTCGTCGAGCGCTTTGATTAACTCTTCGCTCGTCTCCTTCTTCACCTGCTTCATGCCCTGTCCTTCAGCCGGCGCGACGTCGAGTTCGTCGCGTTCGATCTCCATTTGAATCCACATCGGAATGGTCGCCACCATGTCGGCCAGGTAACCAAAGATCATCGAGCGCTCGTGTGGCTTCCAGTCGTACTTGCCATTCGGCACCTCCTGCAGCGCTTTGCGCGAACGTTCTACTTCTCGATCCAGTTCCTCCCGAAAAAACTCAGTCAGTTTCATCACTGCCTCCCGCATTATGATTTTTTGTCGACGATATGAGAATCTAACAACCAGACGCCAGTCGATACAAATCGGGATGCTGCTCCAACACAACATTACGCACGCGTTTCAATCGCCAATCGTGCGCGTAGTGCTCGTCGCAATCGGGATCGGCCTGCTTTACATCCTGTGGCGCGAAGTACGGAAGATTCCCGCGAAGCTGTTGACGCTCATGGCGACGGCTTTCGTCGACATGGTCGGCGTGTTGATGATCTTTCCGTTGCTGCCGTTCTACGTAAAGAACCTCGGCGAGGGCGGCGTCAACTTCCTCGGCATTCATTTCGGCATCGGAGTTATTACCAGTTTCATCGTCGCTGCCTTTACGGTCGCCCAACTGCTCAGCGCACCGATGTGGGGACGCTTTTCCGATCGCGTCGGGCGGCGTCCGGCATTGCTCATCGCACTAACCGCCTCAGCAATTGCGTATTTGATCTTTGGTTTTGCAAGCTCGCTGTGGCTGTTGTTGCTCTCGCGCGTGGTGCAGGGAGCTGGTGGCGGAACAGTCGGAGTGATTCAGGCGTACGTCGCCGACTCCACCGCACCACAGGATCGAGCGCGCGCACTCGGTTGGCTTTCCGCAACAACGAATCTCGGTGTCGCACTCGGTCCGGTGCTCGGTTCGTTTGCGATCACGCTCGGCAAATACGATCTGCTGCCTGGTCCAGCAACTATTCACATGGGTCACGCCGGACCAGGCATCATCGCCGCAGCGCTTTGTTTGATTAACATCGCTTTCGCCGCACGCTTTTTAACCGAATCGCGCAATCCCGAAGATCACGTACACGTCGAGGGCGAAGAGCGCCGCACCTCGCGACAGGTCATCTGGCGCGTGATTTCGCATTCCAGCGAACCGTCGTCACGGTTGATCTGGATTTACGCAATCGCGATGGGCGCGTTTCAGGGAAGCTTCGCGGTGCTCGCATTGTTCCTGAACGCGCGCTTTCAGGTAACGGAGCAAACGATCGGTTACTTCTTCATGTACGTCGGATCGATCTCGGTCTTCACACGTGTGCTGCTGCTCGGACGGATGGTCGACTGGCTCGGCGAAGCAAAGCTCTCGCGTCTCGGACTGGCGCTGTTGGCGATCGGTGTTCTCGGTATGCCTTTGGCCGGTAACTTGTGGATGCTAGCGCTGGCCGTGGCCCTGATTCCACTCGGAACAGCGTTCACGTTCCCGTGCGTGACCGCGTTGTTGTCGCGCATTATCAAACCACGCGAACGCGGGCTGTTCATGGGCATGCAGCAGACTTATGGCGGCGTTGCGCGCGCGGTCGCGCCGCTGTTTTTCGGATGGTCGTTTGACAAGCTTGGGATCTCGTCGCCCTACTTCATCGCTTCCGCGATCATCATGGCGACGATCTTTCTCTCGCTCGGCTTGAACGCCGCGAAAGAACCAGCCACAGATTACGCAGATTCTTCCACTGCCCAGCAAAAATCTGCGTAATCTGTGGCTGCCTTTACTCGTTCAGGTTGTCGAGCGCAGTAAATCTCCACCCGGCCTTTGTCTGCTGGAAGTGATAAATAACAACTTCGTTGCCTGCGGCGTCCGGACACGCTACAGTAAACGCTTTCGCGTTTGCCGGATCCACCTCTGGCTTTGCTTTACCGAAGCAGGCTGCGGCATCGGTCTGTTCGTTGAAGACTTGCCGAAAACGCTTCGTTAGCTGTGCTTTCGTTTTGATACTCGGTATGCCGTAAGACATACGGATGGGAAACTGCGACAGCCGCGCGACTGTTGGCGCGTCGCGATTCGTCACGGCTGTTTTGAATTGCTGCCAGAAGTTCTGTCTTGCGTCCTGTGCCTGAAACAACGGCACTGCGGTAATTACGCAGATTATGCTCAAAAGGAGACTGGTCATGCGCACTCCCCGTTACAGTTTGATTTTGGTGTTGCTGTTATTGGCAGCCTTCGGAGCCGCGGTAAGTTTATCTCAACCCGGTCCAGTTGCGGCAAGCTCCGCGCAGTCGTTCACGATCGAACAGATCAAAGGTTATCCATTTCCGAGTGAGCTGACCGCTTCGGCCACGGGCGCGCGCATCGCGTGGAGCTTCAACGAGCGTGGCGCGCGAAATGTTTGGGTGGCGGAAGGACCAGACTTCAAAGCACGGCGCCTGACGAACTATCAAACTGATGACGGACAGGAACTGACGAGTCTTTCGATTTCGAGCGACGGCAAATACGTGGTCTACGTTCGCGGGGGCGATCACGGTTCGAACTGGGAAAGTTCCGTGGGCGTGAATCCGTCGCTGAGCGCGACGCAAGTGAAGGTTCAGATTTGGAGTGTTCCGTTTGCGGGTGGAGAACCAAAGCTACTCGCCGAAGGTGATGAGCCTGTGATCTCGCCGAAGGGCGATCGCGTGGTGTTTTTGAAAGAGCGCGGCGTTTGGAATGTTCCCGTGGATGGCGCGACAGCAGCCAAACGGCTCTTCTTCGCACGCGGCGAAGCGGGTTCGCCGGAATGGTCGCCCGATGGAACGCGTCTCGCTTTTGTTTCTGGCCGCGGCGATCACTCGTTCATCGGGATTTACACCAATGACTCAACGCCGATTCTTTATCTCGCGCCGACTACTTCGCGCGATTCGAGTCCGCGTTGGTCACCCGACGGAAAACGGATCGCCTTTGTCCGTCGGCCCGGAAACGGCGGCGCGCCGGAACCGGTGCTCGAACAACGTGCGCAGGCATGGTCCATCTGGACGGCGGACACGACCACCGGCGAAGCACGACAGTTGTGGAGGAGCCCGTTTACGTTGAAAGGATCGCCGCCGAACACACACGGCGGAACGAATCTGTACTGGGCCGCGGGCGGGCGCATCGTGTTTCTTTCCTACCTCGACGACTGGCCGCATCTTTATTCGATCGCTGAGAACGGCGGTGAGCCGCTGTTGTTAACTCCGGGCGGTTTCATGGCCGAGTACATCTCCATCAGCAACGATCGCAAGTACATGTTGTTTGCCGGGAATGCCGGCAACGATGCCGAGGACATCGATCGCCGGCACATCGTGAAGGTTCCGGTTGATAAAGCCAACCCAGTGATAATGACAGCGGGGAAGGGACTCGAATGGACGCCGTTTACCACCGGAGACGGCAAACACGTGGTCTACATCAGTGCGACGCCGCAACGTCCACCATTGCCGGCCGTAATGCCGAGCGACGGTGGTGAGTCGCAGTTGCTTGCTGAAGACCGCATTCCCGGAAACTTTCCGGCGACGCAGTTGGTGACGCCGAAGATGGTTGTTTACAAAGCACCGGATGGTCTCCGTGTTCACGGGCAGTTGTTTGAAGCAGCAGGTGGCGCGGCGAAGAAACCGGCGATCATTTACGTGCACGGTGGTCCACCACGGCAGATGCTGCTCGGTTGGCATTATTCGGACTACTACACGAATGCTTACGCGCTCAACCAGTATCTGGCGAGCCGCGGGTATGTCGTGTTGTCCGTGAATTACCGTTTGGGAATCGGTTACGGCCACAATTTTCATCAGGCGCCGAATGCGGGATCGCGCGGCGCGTCGGAGTATCAGGATGTGAAGGCGGGCGCGGAGTATTTGCAACGCTTGCCACAGGTCGATGCGAAGCGAATCGGGATCTATGGCGGATCGTATGGCGGATTTCTGACGGCGCTGGCATTGGCGCGTGACTCACAACTTTTCGCAGCGGGCGTCGATATTCACGGCGTGCACAACTGGACCGCGGAACGCGCCGCATCGTTGCTCGAGAATCGTTACGAGAAGATTCCTGATGCAGACCGCGCGCTTGAAGTGGCGTGGCAATCGTCGCCGGTGTCGTCGATGAGCACCTGGAAGTCGCCGGTGTTGTTGATTCACGGCGACGACGATCGCAACGTGCGTTTCAGTCAGACGACAGATCTGGTGAGACGGTTGGAGAAAGCGGGTGTGACGTTTGAAGAGCTCGTGATTCCGGATGATACGCATCACTTCTTTTTGCACGCGAATATGGTGAAAGTGAATGCGGCGACGGCTGCGTTTTTCGATCGTGTATTCGGGATGAGAGGACAATCAGAATGAACAAACTGTTGGTATTAGTGACTGTGGCAGTTCTGGTTTTCGCAGGGTGTTCGAAGCGTGGGACCAGTTCAAACACGAATTCCACGGAAAAAATTGATCAAGTCGAAAAGGTCAAACCTGCGCCGGGAACGGGTAACGTGCAGGGTAAGGTGCTGTACAACGGCAAACCGGTCGAGAACATTGACGTGAAGTTGTGCGAGACGTTTAGCCGGTTCCTGAGCGGCTGCGGCGGGAAGACTTACACCGCCAAGACCGACAAGGACGGCGATTATGTAATCACAAACGTGCCGCCGAAAGAATACGAGGGTCTCACCGTGCGTATCTTCGACACTGACGGCTACGTATTTGCTACGACCGGAATAGCCGGCATCGCCGCCTCGAAGTACAACGTCGAAGCCGACAAGACGTTGTTCGTCAATCCCACGAATTTATTCAAAGCGGATCTCAAGCTCGTGAATCCGAAAGCGGGTTCGTCTGTTAGCGATCCGAACGTTGAGTTTACGTGGGATGCTTATCCGGACGCGGCGTACTACAAACTAA
>DATEHX010000288.1:0-31713 GCA_035279345.1 Pyrinomonadaceae bacterium
CGAAGCTCTGTAGCTAAAGCCAATGACGCCTTAGCCGGCGGGCTACCGGAGTCAGGGATTGCAACCATAACATCGGCGGAGAAAGCCCCGATATGTGCAGGAAACATCTCCTTCTCGCTCATGACGACCAGGATACGTTCCAAACCCAATGAAAAACCGCACGCGGGAACGTCCTGGCCGAGAAACATGCCGACGAGATTATCGTAACGTCCGCCGCCACCGAGACTCCCCGCAAGTTCTTTCACGTTGATCTCTATGATCGCGCCCGTGTAGTAGGAAAGGCCGCGCGCGAGACTCGGATCGATTTTGATCCGCTCACCGGCTCCGGTCGCTTCGGCGAAGTCGATGATCGATTGCAACTCGTCAATCCCCTGCGCGCCGAGTTCGTTGTCGCCGACGAACTCGACAATGCGGCCGAGAATCGCTCGATTCAGAGCTTGTTGAGTTTGATCCGCGATGTCCGCGGCGTGTTCCAACTCCGTCAAAGCGGAGAAGAGATTTAACAGGATTTGAGCGGCAGTCGAGTTAATGCCGCGCGCGGCAAATTCTTTCTCAACGCCTTCGCGTCCGATCTTGTCGAGTTTGTCGAGTGCGATCAAGGCGGAATCGTGTTGCTCCAATGCGACACCAGCGACTGCCAGAACGCCGGTCAATGCTTTGCGGTGATTCAATCGAATGCAAAAATCGTTGAAGCCGAGCTTCGTCAAAACCTCAGACGCGGCTGCGCAAATCTCCGTCTCAACGATCGTCGAGCGCGAACCAAGCACGTCGACGTCGCATTGATAAAATTCCCTGTATCGCCCGCGTGCGGGACGATCCGCACGCCACACCGGCTGAATCTGATAACGCTTGAAAAACTTCGGCAGCTTGTCGCGATACTCCGCCACCACGCGCGCTAGTGGCACCGTCAAATCGTAACGCAGTGCGAGGTCCGCCTCGCCGCTACCCTCGTGAACACCGCGCTTCAGAATCTTGTAGATGAGCTGGTTCCCTTCCTCGCCATACTTGCCCATCAACGTCTCGATGTTCTCAACCGCCGGTGTTTCCAACGGTTCAAAACCGTAGCGCTCGTAGACCTCTTTGATCACACCGATGACGTATTCGCGTTTGCGAACGTCTTCCGGTAAGAAGTCGCGCATTCCGCGCGCCGGTTGTGTCTTCGTCGAAGGCATTACTTAAAAATAGAGAACCCCGCGTAAATTACAAACTGGTTCAGGCCGCGATTCGATCCCGCCCGATCGCCGTTCGAGATGTGATGAAACCTCACGCCTAAACTCACTGCGCGTCGCTCGGAAGTAAAGATGCGAATGCCACCGCCTGCTTCACCCACCAACGCGAGTTTGCCGGCGTCTTCGATCGGCACGGATTTATTGAACCAAAGCAGCCCGCCGTTTAGGTGCACGAACGGGTGCACTTTCGAGCCGTTCGCAAAATCCAGTTGCAACCCGAGCGGCGTGACACCACCACCGTACGCAGTTTCGCGTTGAAAAGTTGTGACACCGCCGACAGTCGTACGGCTGACAATCGTACCGGTTGCCACCGCCAGCGGCACTGCGTCGAGCGTGTACTGAAGCGCCAGACTATCATTCGCCGCGAGTGTGCGGCCATAGCGGAACGCGGCGATCGCAAACTTGCGATCTTCCGCTTCGTCGTCGTGCAGTCCACCGAAGACCGTCGACGCTGCTGGTGAAAAGCCGCCCCAAAACCCAAACTCGTTATCGCCGCGCTTTAAGAGAAACGGGTTATCGGTAGACTGAGCGAAGGTAGAAGAATTGACGCAAAGGGCAAAAGCGAAGGTGGCAAGTAGTAGTAAGCCAGATTTCATCCAGGGGGTCCTCGTTTATGTTTTGTTTCCCGCAAAGGCGCAAAGACGCAAAGGGAAAGCAAGACTTTTTAGGAACTGCTTTGCGTCTTTGCGCCTTTGCGGGAACCTTCTTCTATCCAGAAACCTCTTTCAAATACTCCCGCGTGTAGTTGACGTAGTTCTGCCAAAACTGTGCGAGATCAGCCACTTCCTGATCGGTCAGCGGCCGCTTTACACGTGCCGGCGTGCCCATGACCAGCGAGCGCGGTGGAATCACCGTCCTCGGACTCACGAGCGATCCGGCAGCGACTAACGAAAACTCGCCGATCCGCACATCGTCGAGCAGGATCGAACCGATGCCGATCAACGATCCTCGTTCGACGTAACACCCGTGCAACGTCACGCTATGGCCGACTGTGACCTCCTCTTCGAGGATCGTCGGGTGCGTTCCGTTCTGAACGTGAATCACACAATTATCTTGAAGGTTCGCGCGATCGCCGATGCGAATGTAGTGAATGTCGCCGCGCACAGTGCAGTTGCACCAGATTGAAGCTTCTTCGCCGAGGTGCACGTCCCCGATGACTTGAGCGCTTGGGTCCACATAAGCTGTCCGGTGAATCTGCGGGTGAACCCCACGAAATGGTCTAATCATGGTTTTTTGGATAGTAACATAGAGCCACATAACACAACGATTGTGCTAAATTGCATCCATGACCCGGCGCTTCCTCTCTCTCATTTCGCTTTTTGTGCTGGCAATCGCGACTTCGTGCAGCGGTTCGCTGTTCAAGGTGAAGCCCGCAACAGAGCTGCCGCCGCTGCCCGCAAACACGCGCAGCGCTGGGGCCGGCGGCGTCACGGTTCGCGTCGCGCCACTGCTGACAGACGAAGAGAGCCAGGAACTGTTTGAAGCAAATCTACCGCTGGGCGGCGTGTTGCCGCTGCGTGTGGAACTCGCGTTTGAAAACGGTGGCGTGCCGGTGGAATTAAAGAAGGCGCGGTTTCGTTTGCGCGACGGTCAGAATCGCGAGTGGAAATTGTTATCGCCCAAGAGCGCGATCTCACGCATCCTCAAAGCCAACGGCGTCAGACTTTATAATCCAAACTCGCGCAAACAATTCGAACGAGAATTTGGTGCTTACGGGATCGATCTCAAAACGCCGATTTCTTCCAGCGATCCGCGGCGGCAAGGTTTTCTGTTTTTCCAAACACCAAATAAAGAAGCGGTAACCGCAGGACAGCAACTAACACTGACTGTCGAACGGTTACCGCAGACCGCTTCAATCGCGGTCCAATAAAGCCATCCACATATTACACAGATTACTTACATCCACTGAGACGGGTTTCTCCGCGTAATCTGTGGATTGCCTTGTTTAGCCTCTTCGGCCCGTGGCCCTCACGGTCACTTCAGTTCCGGCCTGCATGTTCAGATCGTTTCGGCCCTGAACGTAAACCGAACCAGCACCAGCACCGGCGCCGATCACCGCGCCGATCGCTGCGCCTTTACCGCCACCAGCAATCGCACCAATGATGGCGCCGACAGCCGTACCGATTGCGGTGCGTTGGACGGTCTGTGTCGTCTGGTTACTGTCGCGAACCGCGCCTTCGTTATCTACACGCACGACGTCACCATCAGGCGTGCGAACACTCTCGAGAATGCCGGCAAAGCCATAAGTTCTGCCGTCACGCATGCGAATGTTGTCGAAATCCAACGTCATCTGCGAGCGTCCGCTGACACGTCCACTCCGCTCAACGCTGGACACGACGCCTTCGATCGTTGCGCCTTCGTATTCACCAGGCGAACGAACCGTCATCGTGAAGCGATCGCCCTGACGAACGTTCTGCGTCGAGAGATCGTTATTGAGCACGGCAACCACCTGCGTTCCATCCGGAATGATGAAGTTACCCGCAACGTCACCACTGCCGCCAACGTTCGTATCTTCTCTATTAGTATCGTAGAGGTTCAACTGCGCAGTGTCGGAAGTTCGATCGTAGTAAGTCCGAACCGTCACCGGCTGATTCACGCGATCGCTGTAGAGCGTGCGCGTCACCAGCAGTTGCCGGCCGTTCTCGATCGGATCGAACGTGACGCTGAAATCGTTGGCACGTTCGCCGGTCCTGGTGATCGTCAACGCGTCACCCGAGAACGCCGCGCGAACTCTGATCTGGCGTCCGTTTCGCGTCGTTTCCATCTGTTCGCGGCCGTCGGCCGTAAAGTTGATCTGCGGCGCACGTGTCGACGCAATCGTCACCGCGGTGCCACGGCGATCGAGCGCCAGCATGTTTGGCGGATCCAAACGTCGCAACAACGAATCGTAAACACGCTGACGTTCCGCCAGCGAGAGATTTCTCGTCGCTGCATCAACAGCCTGGCGCGCATCGTCACCACGACTCGAGTTAAGGGTGAAGGTTCCCGTCAGATCGCGACGCGTGCCGCTACTGTCGGGATTGTCCGTGCTTGGTACGTTGGACCAGTTCCACGCTACGTTGTAAGCGCTCGCGAGACGATTGAGATCGTTCCGCAGCAGGTTCCAGTTGTTTTCCGTGGAATACGACAACTGGCGATTCTCAATGAAGTTATTCAGGTACGACGCGTGTTCGAGCACGCCGCGCACGTCTGAAGAACTGGACTGACGACTGTTCACGCGATTGCGTAGTTGGACCAGAGCGGTTTCATACTCGCTCAGGTGACTAAGAATGTCGTTTGACGAATTACGAACGCTCGCTCGGTTCAGATCGTTGCGGAACGTGCGGCTGAAAGTCATCGAGCGGGTGTTGAGCTGTTGGACCAATTGCCGCATCTGCGAGTCGCTCAGGTTGTAGTCGTTATTGCTGCCGCCGGGGAAATTTCCGCTACTGCCTGTGCCCCAATTCGTACTTAGATTGTAGTAGCCGGCTAGCTGCTCGACATCGGCTCGCAGCGATTGCCACTCGCGCCGGGTTCCCGCGCCGATTCGATTGTTCACAAAGAAATTGTCGATGCCCGTAGCGCGATCTAACACGACGCGCGCATCGCTGGAACTGGCATTAGTTCGACCTGTGCTCAAGCGCCGGTCGAGCTGGTTAACTGCAACTTCAAAATCAGAAATCAGACGATTGAGATCGTCTACACGATATGCATTTCGATCGGACGCGTTTTGCACCGCTCGCTGTAGAGAGTCAGTGCGCGTTTGAATGCTTCGCACGACCTCGCGAATGGCTGACTGGTTGCCAAACTGGGCCATGCCAGTCGAGGCCAACCCGGTGAGTACAAGCGTCACCAAAATGCCTTTTAGTACTGTGGTTCGAGCTCTTTTCATCTCTCTTCTCCTCCTTCGCCTCGAAGGAGCACTGTCAAACGTTGTGCCAAGGGGGCAACTATTGCGGAAGAGAGGTGTTTTCGTGGAGATTTCAGGGGAACGTGAGGATGGAAACCGTACGTACGGCTGACTCGATTACCAACAAATTTGTCTCGGGTTCTACCTTTTGGGATGTCGCCGGGAGGCGACAACGGGCGCTATCCTGTAGAGCCAAAACCACCGGCGCCGCGCGCGGTCTCATCGAGATCGTTTACCCAGGCAGCTTGCGGCGTAATGATCTTTTCGATGATGAGCTGACAGATTTTGCTGCCGGCGGGAAGTTCGATCGCCGCGTCGCCAGTGTTGTAGAGCACGCAACAAAGCTCGCCGCGATAATCCGAATCGATCACACCCGCGAGCACGTCGAGTCCCTGCTTCACGGCAAGTCCTGAGCGCGGCGCAACACGTCCATAGAATCCATGTGGGATCGCAACCGCGAGTCCAGTCCTCGCAATTGCACGTTGGCGCGGTTCGATAATCACATCTTCAATCGAACAGATATCCAGCCCCGCCGCGAACGAACTGCCACGCGCCGGAAGAACCGCTTTTGAGTCGAGTTGTTTGAAACGAAGAACGTCCAGTGGCGAGCTCATAATTTACATCTTCGGCAGCGTGACGCCGCGTTGGCCCTGGTACTTGCCACCACGGTCTTTGTATGACGTTTCGCAAACGTCATCTTCGTCGGATTCGAAGAACACAACCTGTGCGACGCCTTCGTTGGCGTAAATCTTCGCGGGCAGCGGAGTGGTGTTGGAGAACTCGAGCGTCACGTAACCTTCCCACTCCGGTTCGAACGGCGTCACGTTTACGAGAATGCCGCACCGCGCATACGTGCTCTTGCCGAGACAGATCGTCAGCACGTTGCGTGGGATGCGAAAGTATTCGACCGTGCGCGCGAGTGCGAAACTGTTTGGCGGAATGATTACCGAGTCGCCTTTGATGTCGACAAAGTTTCCCTCGTCGAAATTTTTCGGATCGACAATAGTGCTGTTGATGTTGGTGAAGAGTTTGAACTCGTCGGCGCAGCGGATGTCGTAGCCGTAGCTGGACGTGCCATAGGAGACGATCCGTTTGCCGTCGACTTGCTTCACCTGGCCTGGCTCGTACGGATCGATCATGCCGTACTCAGTGGCCATCGTTCGTATCCAGCGATCCGACTTTATACTCATTTGACCTCACTCCTCTTGAGGTTCACTGTGCCGTTCCCTACTGTGAATTTGAAAGATGCGCCGCCCGCGCCGGCCCGCCCGCGAACCGTGCGTTCCGTGATTCCCGGTTTTTCGCGGGCCACGAGACCTTCGTATGTGCTCACAATCTTTCCGCCGAACAAGATGTCGGCGTCAACGTCACCACTGAAGCCCGCGGGCAATTCGACGTTGAGGACGCCGGTGGCAACTCGAATGTCCGCGCCGCCGCCACGCCAACTGCGCACCGGAATCGCGAGCAGTACATTGCCCGCGGTGATCGTCACGGAAACAGTGCCGCCAGTAAGCGTCAACGCAGTTTCGCTTTCGGTCGCAGTCAGGCGCATCGCGCCTTCGACGCCGGAAACTTTAACTGGTCCGTAGCCAGCGTTGATTTCGAGGTCAGTGTTTGCCGGCACACGCAGACGATAGTCGATCTTCCACGGCAGATTGAGCAGCTTCTTCGGAAAGTTCTTAGCTGACTTTTTAATGTAGGTGCGATCGTGTGTGCCGATGGTGAGTATGCTGATGTGATTCAGATCTTCGTCGAAGACGAAGCTGTTCACTTTCGCAAGCTGGTCCAAGTCAGCCTCAGTCTCGGCTTTCAATTCGATCTCCGCCGTGAGTTCGACTTCGTTGCGCGACCAGCCTTCGACAGTGACGGCGCCGCGCGGCGCGCCGATCAGCGTTACGGTGCCGCCGTAATTGAAACGGCGGCTCTCGCTGCGGCGCGTACTGCGAGTCAAGAGTTGAATGGCAGGCGGCGACTGCGTTGACGGTTTCGTCGTTTGCGTCGCGCGTAATGGCAACGGCAACACAGCGGCTAACAGTAATAGAAGGGCAGCGGGGTTAAGGATTGTCATCGCGAGTGCGCGCTAATAGTAAGCATCCTTTCGCAGAATGCAAAATAAAAAAAGGACGCTGCTGGTGCAACGTCCGTATCCGGGCTTGCCATTGCAACTGCGGATTATTTCCGCAAGAAAGTGATCTGACCACTAAAATTCGTTACTGAGACAGAAGAACGGCCATCGCCTACGTCGCCGACGACTCTGCGGCCGTCCTGCGTTTTGAAACCGTTGTTCCAGAAATCATTGAGTTTGATCTGTCTCGTCGGCGACGCGGCTACGAGGCGAAACGCCGAGTTTCCGGGAACGCGAATCGTGATATCGCCTTTCGTTGATTTGAACTCGTAGGTGCCGCCGCTGGAAAACTCGCCGTCGAAGAAGATGTTGCCGATCACGTTTTGCGCCACCACGTGCGTCGCGGAGATGTTCGTCAACTCGATGTCGCCCTCGGAAGAAACGTGCGCGCGAACGAGACCGCTGCGAATGTTTGAAACGTTGATGTTGCCGACCCGTGTTTCAACGTCGACTGATGAATTCGCAGGAACCTGAAGTTTGAAATTGATCTCGCCAACGTCGCCACGTCCGCGATTGTCACCCATCACGTCGACGATAAGACAGTCGTTGATTTGTTTAGGAGAGACGTTCGCGTTTTTCGATTCAATGGTGGCAACCAGCCGGATCTCGTTCTTGTTCCATGCTTCGACGACGATCGTGCCAGAGATGTTTCGCAGTTCGACGCGAACATTCTTACCGCCAGGATAACGTTTCGACACTTGCTGTTGGGCGTTAACAGCGAAGGCTGTCGAGAGTGAGATCAGCGTGAGTACGGCACCGGCTGTTGCGAAGCTGGTGCGAACTGGTCCGCGCCAGTTGATAAATCTACGTCTCATCAGTATGGGGCTTTTATAAAACAAAACTTTCGGGTACACCAAATTTCGTCAACGACGATTAATCCCGCGAGAACTCTTTCAGGAACGCTACCTTTTCGTTCAACGCCTCGTTGAAAATGTATTCAGAAGACTCGTCATGAGGATTCTTCTTCAACTCGTTGACCGAATTGGCTAAGGCCTGGTCGAGCTCACGCAGGCTGCGATCATACTTCGCGCGCATTTCGGGACTCCAGCCCGTCCTGTTCATCTCGGTTCGCTGTACCCAATAGTTGATCATTTGAGTACGTTGCCTGATACGTTCCTCGACATCCGAGGATGAGTGAGCCGGTGCGACAAGCACGGTCTCATTGGTACCCCAGCGACGCAGACCAACAACTGTTGTCAGCGAAACGAGCAAAACGATAGCCGCTGTCAACGACGCGAGTTGCGGCAGCGAGAGTTCCCAGCTTCGTCCCAACAGGCGGCCGAAGAACGACGGCTGGCGCACGTCGGTTTGCGCCACGACATGATGGCCGTTCTCGGCTTCTATCACGTTGCGAATGCGCAACCAGAGCGCCTGTTCGTTTGGCGGTGCTTCGTATTCGCCGCGGTGCGTCTGGCAGAAGCTCAGAATCGACGTTAGATCCTGCCGCACGCTATCGCAATCCAAACAATCTTTTAAGTGCGTATTAAGAGTGAACTCATCCCGCTGGCTAAGGCTGCCATCGACTAAGTCGTGGATGAGTTCCTGACACTGCTCGCAGTTCATTGCTTACCACCTTCGTTCCGTCGCACTAACGCGCAGAATTCTGAATGAAAACTGTTTGTTCAACAGAACCTTAATCCGGTCGTCATCAATCAAGGGAAGACTGCGCAAAGCTTCGATGCTTCGTTAACTTGAATCGCGGGCTTCTTACCTTCGAGGCTATTCACTGGCTTTCTGTTGCCTCAAAAGTCCGCGTAATTTCATCCGTGCCTTGTGCAATTGCGACTTCGAGGTGCCGACCGAGCACCCCAGCATCCTCGCAATCTCTTCGTGTTCGTGCCCTTCAATATCGTGAAGGGTAAACACCGTCCGGTAACCGGGCGGCAGTTGGGCGATGGCCTTGTCCAGCGCGATCCGGTCGACTACGGGCATCGAGTTCGGGTTTTCCGTGCCTTTTACAATCTGGATGGGCGTTTCACCATCCTCGGTCGTCTGCTCCATGCGCACTCCGCGTTTGCGGAAGTGCATCAGCACCTGATTGACGGTGAGCCGGTGGAGCCAGGTCGTAAAAGCGGATTCTCCACGAAAACTGCCGATTTTTCTAAAGAGCTGTATGAAGACCTCCTGTGCGAGGTCTTCAGCCTCCGAGACATTTCCGGTCATGCGCAGGCAAAGCGAGTAAACGCGACGATTATGGCGCTGGTATAGCTCCTCGAAAGCGCCCATGTCCTTCTGGGCAGCTTTCTGCGCCAGCTCGTAATCTGTCGTCGTTTGCGGTGTCTCGGTTTCGGCTGCGGTCACGTGTTCGCCTGCTCGGGGACAAGCAGAGAAGAATCTTACAACTTCCGCAGCTTGTAGGGCATTGGTGCTCACGCTTCCGCCGGTTCAAGGGAGCGGCACTTCAATCCTCGGCAAACCCGGTGGGGATGCGGAGCGAGGCCAGCGCGCTCAACGCGGGCTGTGATGCGGCGCTTCCCTCACGTCGTTGCCTTCCCGATCCGTAAAATTACTGATCTCAGCCAGCGGAAGCAACAGTTTTTCGCGCCGGCTGGCGTGGAAGAATAAGGGAGTAGCGCGTTGGTGACAAGCGGTGATCCGGTCCTATTACGGTTTTTGATTAGCAGGCTTAACCGTTTCCGACGGTTTACAGGCCAGTTTGAGATCGTGGCTGGAGCCGCTCAATTTAATGCTCGTAACCGCATTTGGAATCTCGATGGTCCTGGTGCGAATTGTGACCCCCTCATCGATGTTTGTATAGACAAGCGACTCGGGATGATCCCACTTCTCGTCTCTGAATTTCCGGAGATCGAACCCCAGGTCGTTTACCGAAATTATTACCTGGGGAACGATCTCAATTTCCAGGATCGTACCGGGAGGTACGTTCCAATTGGAATCCTGTGGATCACAGTTACCCTGCGCATAGGTAAACAGGACGTTTTCTTTCTCGAAGGAATATACCGGTCTGGACGCGAGCACGGAGCTCGGCTTCCCGAAAAGTCGCTCCACATCTGACTTGGTGGAGCTCAAAGGGACCAATCCTCGCCACACGTTGATGGGCTTTGCCTCCGATTTTTCCGGGTCTGGTTGCTGGACTTGCTGCGGAGCAGAGCACCGAGATGAGCCATAGACCTCGACAGAAATGCCAATTGCAGCTAATACGCTGACGAGTACTAGAATTGTCATTCGTCTGTTTAGTTTCACAATCTGCTCCTAATGCATTTCACCAAATCCAGCCGTACGTCTCGTCACGCAATATTTCTGCTGAATCGTGTGGAAGTAATAGCTGTAGGCTGATGTCGGGGATTCGATTTTCGCATTCTTGTAGTTGAGACTGTAGATGTTGGCCTCATCGTTGATAGCCTTCTCAAACTCCGTATGATTAGGCTGATTATGAATCACATCTGCTAGCTGTTGATCGGTATAAAACCCCTTGGATCCGGCCAAATGAAAGAGCTCACCGATCGTGAAGTACCCGTCCCAAAAATTGCGATCCCAACTGGTGTCGTTAAGATAAATTTTCGCTGGCTCCTTACCTCCAATACGGCCATCGATACTACCATGAGCCGGTTCCGCAAGATCGCGCGGCTTGTCCCGTGTAAATGATCCTTCATTCATAAATCGTTCAAATATCTTCTCCAGGTCTCCATTCTCCAGCACCGGGTTCTCCTTGCTGGAAACGCCCTGTAAGACCATCCTGTAAAAGTCTCTGCAGTCGGTGGTGCTGAGTGTATTAGTGACCAACGTCCGAATTATCCCTAAATCGAATTGTGCCTGCTCATTATCCCCGACACCATAAGGATTCAGACCTCGTTCGGCTCTAAACTTTCTACGCCCGGCGATCTCGTGTCGAGTTGGCGGTGTTTTCAATGTAGGGGGATTTTTCTTCTTTTGCACCCAGGCTACCCAACCTTGCTCGGTCAAACCAATTGGTGAAAGTTTTCCATCAACGACACGCGGACCGCAATCGTTCTCTGGACAGCGCCCAGCCGAACCATTACCGAGTAAGCGCATTGCCAAACTGCAGTTCACAGGCGTTCCGTCAAGCAAACATCCATTGCCGTAGCTATGAGGATTAGCCAGGCTTGCCACCAATCCAGACATCGATGCAGATGTATAACTGCCTGCCGGAGGACGGGGATCACCATACCCCTGAAACGGAATGTTATTGCCAAGCGGGTCTATTACCTTCTTTCCGGACGCAGTTGTTCCGAAAGGATTGAGGTGCGATACCACGACAACTGGGGTCGGACCGCCTGCCTGCGAAGCGACCAAAAATCCCATGGTTGGCACATGAGTAACTTTCTTGTTGCCTGCCGAATTCAGTCTTGTTAGGACTTCGCCACCAAGCACGGTTGAACGAATGGCATAACCGGAGTCCGAAGTTCCAGAAACACTGGTTGACTCATAGACAATCTGGCCGTCGCCGTCGTAAGTCGCCGAATAGTTTGTACTGATTGAGCCGGTCTCTACCACAGAAAGCAAATTTCCGGCAGCGTCATAGGTCATCGTACGAGCCTGATCGGTGCTCGAGGCTGGTGTTGCCAGGAGCTCTCCATTTGCGTCATAGGTCCATCCGCTGCGCCGATTGTTAGTGTAAGTTCCATTGTCGGTAACTGACACAATAGAAGTGTAATCATAGTAGGCGCCGGCTCGACTGGTCATGTTATCGAACGTATCGTAAGAATAGCTTTGGTTGAAAGGTACGCGTTGGTTCGCCGTCCCGGTTCCATGTCCATTTATCACGCGGCCTACGTGATCGTAAGAATAGGCCCGACTGAGGAAGCGTAAGGTTGAAGGAGGGCTAATTCCTCCAGTGTCATCCAGATCGGTTAACGTGGCTATTTGGCCATCACCATAGTAGGTGTAGTTCTCGCGGATGATGCTGGTTCCTGTTGAGTTTTGCGTCAGGCGATACTGAGTGGGCAGTTGTCGCGCATTGTAAGCAGTAGTCCAGTTACTTGAGACAAAAGTAGCGCTCTTGGCAGCGCCCCACGCTCTATAGTCAACATCGGTTACATAGCTTGTTACACCACCGTATGACGAACCAGTGATCGCTTTAATTTGTCCCTGGGAGTTTCGTGTATAGGAAAAACTCGCGCCGAACGGATCAGTCACACCGGCCAATTGACCGCCCAAATTGTATGAGTAATTGATTGAGAAGGAGCCAACAGATAATTGTCTCGTCTCCTGAGTCATCTGGGAAAGCAAATCATACTGGTAACTCTGAGTTCCCAAACCGTCAGTCATCGACTTGCGATTGCCTGCCCCGTCGTAAACAAATGACACCGGAGATGGAACAGTGATTCCTGAACCCGCCGGAACCGTATAAGTCACATTAGTCACCAAATGACGATTGTTTTGCGTGAAAGTTTGGGAAGCACCGCGGGCATCCGTAATCTTCTCCACGGTATCGTCAGCCCGGTAAGTTATTGTCGTTGATGTCCCGGCGCTGTACTCTGGCAAATGCTGGCTCTGAATGCGGCCGTAACCATCGTAAGCCGAGGTTGTGTCCTGATAAGTGGTGCTCGCGTCCGTTCCAGCATATTGCCTTAAGTTCGTCACCTGATCGCGCGCGTTGTAAGTTTTTGCGACCGTTGAATAAACGCTTCCATTCGGGTTGAGTGTTTCTATTTTTACAGTGCGACCCAATACGTCGGTATAAATCTTTCGCTTTCTTCCGACTTCATCCGTCAAAGTTATGATTTCTCCACCGGCACAGCCACAGCCCGTATAGCTGATCTGTTCCGTGGTGGTTTCGCTGGCATTACTGGTCATGCTGGGTTTAGTAGTCACCAAGGGACGGCCTTTCCAGTCGTAAGTCTGCTCGGTGTAGATCCACCCGCTGTCCTCATCGTCACCAGCTGTGGTCCATCCCGGCGCAGGTCCACTGGCGCTGGTTTCGGTTGGATTGGAGCTTTTTACCAAGCGGCCCATGACGTCGTAAGTGAATCTCCGCCCGCTGTAGCCTCCGGTACTACCCGGATGCTCTGTGGCTGACCCTATGACTCGACCCGCACCGTCCATGAACTCGAGCGAGCGCACCTCACCGAGGCTGTCCTGAATCGTAGTGAAGGTTTCCAGGGTGCGCCGATCGTTTGAATACACATAACGAATGTAGGCCTCATTCACCTCATTCGTCACCTGCTCGACTCGGCCATGCTGATCGTAAGTGATTGTCTGTGACGGACCGGCCTCGATCGTCGTGACGTTAGGTTTCGGCGTCTGCTTAAAAGTGGTGGCGCCAAAATCAAAATTGTACTTCGTTGTCGTAGTGTAGTTGTCGGGATCAGTCAGCGTCGTTGGATATGCCAGCGTATTCCGCGAAACACTGTCAGAGAACGAGTCTACGTAACTGAGCTGTGCTACGTGTCCGGAGGCGTCGGTCGTGGAGACCACTGAACCTGCCGTGTTGTACTTACGAGTAGTTGTAGTGAACTGTGTTACGTTGTCCACGTTATAACGTCTCACGCTCGAGATATTTGCACGGCCAGTGACAAAGCTTGAGCTGTAGTTAGCATTATCGTGCTGAACCGGCGCATCGTTATTCTGAATTGAACTAGCGCTGTTTTCGTTGTCGTAGAAGAAACCCAGCTTCGACTTCAGCACACCACCATTATTCACATCTCCGTCGTAGATCAGTTTTTCACTGACTAGTCCAATGATGCGCCGACCCGTGTAGGCACTGTTAGTGTTGTAGTCGGTCCGGGTGCTGCGCAACTTGGTCGTTGTGTCGGTCGCGTATTCATAGACGTCGCGTGGCAGTTGGCAACTGGTGCCGTTGCCAAACGTGAATTGCTGGTAAGTCGTCTCAACCCGAGCAACATTGTTTGCCGGATCGTAAACATTGGTTTCCAAGACTCGCGGGTTCAAGGGGTACGAAACGGTGGTGTCGTCCTGGGTCCACGTAGTCATTACTTTGCGCTGCCAGTTACCGCCGCTGTAGGTCTCTACTAAAGCGGGCAGTCCGCGCCGCCAGCCTTCACTGGCAGTCGTGCCGAGAAAGTAGATCTTGTTTACCGTGCCATCCGGAGTTGTCACCTCAGCCCGCGTTCCGCTTTTCGCCGTCTCGTCGGGCATAGTCCAGCTAGCCGGCCCAGGCTCCGTGTAGGTGGTAAGCGCCTCCTGCTCTATGCCACTTCCGTTCAGGTTCCAGTTTTCTGCCCAATCGCGGCGTTCGGTAAATCGCGGACAGTCAACTTGTGGACCAGTTGACTCGAGTGGCGAGCCGGGAAGGTCATAAGAACGGTAATTGAGCAAATTATCGTCGGGCCCGAAACTGCTCACCTTCCATACCTGTCCCCAACTCGTGTAACTGAACTCGAAGTACGAACCATCAGTGAGCGTAACCTTCGACAGCGTCTTGATCTCCAGGCCATTTGACGGCCCGGCTACCGTCAGATCCGGGAAGTTCGTTTGGATGGGTGTATTGGTGTACTCAAAACTCGCCCAGACGTGCGTTGGTGGATTTTCGGCGGTCTCGTTCCAGATCTGCGTGATCGAGGTAAGCAAACCGTTCGCGTAGTTGAATTTGATACTCCGCGCCAGCGTGTCGACGATCGTGTCGATACGACCAGACGGCGTGTAAGTAACTGTAATGTAGTTGCCATTACGATCCTTGATCTCGGTGCATTGGTATTCGCTGCCTTTGAGTTCATATTTCAACTGCGTGCCGTCTGTCGCACGCAGCGTCATGTTGCTCGAATCAAGCAACAAGTACGACGAATCGGCTGCTTCGTAAAGCGCGGAAGTTCCGAATCGCCGCAACTCAGTCCTGCTGCCATCGCTGCCAATTAAGAGAAAGGCATACTTGCCGACTTCCGCGTTGTAATACTGCGGTTGTATGACTGGAAACCCGAGACGAAAGCCCGGACTCGGGAAGCCATGATCGTCGTCGAAAGAGATGTAGTTACTGCTAAGCTTGGTCCAAACGAGTGAGTTGTAGTAGAGCGATAGATCGAGATCCATTCCGGCGCGGCCCGGCAGATTTACGAGCGGCAGTGTCCAGTTGAAGTTTCGGGAGAGTGGGTTCTCGCCACTGCCGCCCGTCTGGTTGAGCGGATCCAGCCGGGCATTACCGCCGTTGCCAACCGTGACGGTTGTGGCGGCACTGGCTAACTGTCCAGCGTTGTCTGTGACCGTGAGCGTTGCAGTGTAGATACCGGAGGCTGTGTAAGTATGGGACGGATTAGCAGTGGTAGCCAAAGTGCCGTCCCCGAAGTTCCAATGATAAGCAGTGATGGTCCCGTCGGGATCAACCGATCCGCTGCTGCTGAATGAGATTGCCTGTGCGAGTTGACCGCTGTATGGACCATTCGCGTTTGGCACCGGACGCTGTGACCCACCGCCGCCCGTAGACGGCACGTCAGTCGAATACTCCGCGCCGTTCTGTACGGTGCCATTGTTGCCAGTGCCAGAGAAGTCGTTCGGCGTTTGCCCGTCAAACTTCCATAACCCACGCACATTCGATCCCGAGCCAAGCCCGGGCGTAAAATTACTACTGTAGAGCGCCGCCGCCGAGACGCGCACCTCGTCGATCAATCCCGCAAACGCGTATGACGGCAAGAAAAGCGGCGCCGTGTTTGCCGGATGCGCCGCTTTCCCGATGCGCAGCAAACTCGTGCCCGAACCGGGCGCGTTCGTCGTATTGAAACTGCCGTCCAGCACGCCATCGACATAGACACGCATCTGACTGCCGCTGAACACTCCAGCCACGTGATGCCACGCACCCGTGCTCATCGCCGTCGCACCGATAACTGTCGTGTAGGCGTTGTAATTCTGAAACAGATCCAGCCGCAGTTTGCCGGCCGGGTTAACAGTTAGTGAGTACCCGCCACCTGAGGTTGAGTCGTTGCGGTTGATGCGCGAAACGATATCGTGGTTATTGCCGTCGATCGCATTGAACTTGATCCAGGCTTCAACTGTGATCGGTCCTGTGATATTCAGCGTCGAATGATTTGGCACGTCCACCGACGCTGTCGTGCCGTTCAACGACAGCGAATGATTGCCGCCCGCGGCCACCGTTACCGCGATTGTTGTTGAACTGGTGGTGGCGGTCGCATCATCGGTTGCCTTAGCTGATAACGAATAACTGCCTGCGGCGACGTTGGTCCAAACAAATGTGTATGGAGCTGTGGTATCCGTCCCGAGCAACGTCGTGCCCTGGTAGAAATCAACCTTCGTCACACTTCCGTCGCTGTCTGAGGCCGTCGCATCCATAACGATGTTCGCGCCCGCTGCAATGCTCGTGTTATTCAGCGGATGAGTGAGACTGACAGACGGCGCGTTGTTTAGCCCTGCCGGCGGTATATCGGTGGAATAGGTTGCGCCGTTCTGTACGGCGCCATTGTTACCAGTGCCAGAGGAGTCGTTCGCTGTCTGTCCGTCAAACTTCCATAACCCGCGCACGTTCGAGCCCGAGCCAAGGCCCGCCGTGAAATTGCCGCTGTAGAGAGCTGCCGCCGAAACGCGCACCTCGTCAATCAATCCCGCAAACGCGTATGACGGCAAGAAAAGCGGCGCCGTGTTTGCCGGATGCGCCGCTTTCCCGATGCGCAGCAAACTCGTGCCCGAACCGGGCGCGTTCGTCGTATTGAAACTGCCGTCCAGCACACCATCGACATAGACACGCATCTGACTGCCGCTGAACACTCCAGCCACGTGATGCCACGCACCCGTGCTCATCGCCGTCGCACCGATAACTGTCGTGTAGGCGTTGTAATTCTGAAACAGATCCAGCCGCACTTTGCCGGCCGGGTTAACAGTTAGTGAATACCCGCCACCTGAAGTTGAGTCGTTGCGGTTGATGCGCGAAACGATATCGTGGTTATTGCTGTCGATCGCATTGAACTTGATCCACGCTTCAACTGTGATCGCCCCAGTGATGTTCAGCGTCGAATGATTTGGCACATCCACCGACGCCGTTGTTCCGTTCAGAGACAGCGAGCGCAGTGTGCTCTGCGATTTGGTCCGCGGTGTAAAGAATGAAATAGCAAGCAGGAAACAGAATAATAGAGACAAAAACAGATGGGAGCGACGAGACATACTATTCTCCTGGGCTTAAAAGGTCTGGGCCATTAATAATGGGTAGACTATTGAAAGTGTTTTATTGCACGTTTATGCCGCACTGCCATTGAGGATGGCTGGCTTCAGTCTGTGTGAACGCACCTTCAAGATTTGAATTCCGGGCACGAGACGAAACGCAATCTACCCAGCGAATTTTCCAATGTCAAACGAATTGTTTGTTTCGATCTACTGCGAGTTAATGTCCCACAAAATCAGACTTCCCTTCGGTCCACCGGTGACGAGAAGTTTGCCGTCCTTACTCAAGACCGCCATTGACGCCGCCTCACTCAATTTCGCTACGTGGGCTTTGAGTGCGAGATCCCAAACGTTCACCGCGTCATCACTGTAAGAAACAACCAGACGACCATCAGGGCTGAAATTTACATAGCGGATGTTCTTTTCATGTCCAGTGATACTCAACACCGCCGCACCATCCGCAACGCTCCAGACTGAAACTTCACCGGCGTAGCCGTTGGCGGTAACAAACTTGCCATCAGGACTGAAATTGATATGGTTTGCCTTGCGACTCACGCGGAAACTGTTTTTCGTCTGCTGACTGCCAACGTCCCACAGCGTAGCCAGCCCATTCCAACCGACAGTGCCGAGAACCTGTCCGTCAGGACTGAACGCAGCGTAGAAGATCGATTTTTGGCTGGCCCAGGAATCTTTCACGCGGCCCGTGCCCGCATCCCAGTTCATGACCTGACCACTCGTGGTGATGGTTGTGACGGTCTTTGCGTCAGCACTGAACCTCGCAAGCAGCACGTCCTCATCGTGCGAGAATTCCGCGATGACGTTTCCTGTCCGCGCGTCCCAAAGAGTCGCTTTGCGGTCTCCACATGAGCTGATGATTGTTTTGCTGTCCGGACTGAACGTTGATTTGAAGAGAGGCACACTGCAAGCACGTGACGAGAGCATGCGGGCCGTTTTGGTTTCCCACACCGTAACTTTGTTCTTGCCTGCGCTGTCGATCAGAAAAAACTCGCCCACCGGCGAGAATCTTTCAAACACACTGGCGCTTCCCAACGGCTTTTCGAGATCGACAGACGACCTCAGCGTCATCGTCCTGAGATCGTAGAGCGAAAGAGACTTGAGGTGTGTCGAGACCAGCAGTCGATCATTAACCGGTGAAAAGGCGCGCGGAGACTGTCCTTCCGTTCCCTTGAGCTCAGCTATGAGTATGCCGCTACGTGTGTCCCACAATTTCACTGGTCCACGCCCGTCTCCCGAGACGAGCAGTTGACCGTCACCAGAAAGCCGCAGCAGAGCTCCGTCTTTGGCGGCATCGGCAAGTACGGCGCGGCGCTGAACTGTAATCGCCGGGTTTGCAAGTGAGATAAAGACGCCCGGGTGAGTCCGGGCGTCCGATCGAAAAGACACAGCGGTACAAAACGCCAACAGTGCAAAGACAAACTTCCGCTTGATCTCCATCCGCATCAATTAACGCAATACATACCCCCGTATAGTAAAGCCCGTTAACGCAAAAAGCTTGTACCCGCTGCCAATCAACGGTCTGCCGCCTGAGCTCGCTGAGAAAGCAACGTCGAGCAGGTGAACCATCGGCGCGTGGCTAAGCAGATGCCTAACCAATTTTCGGTCAGATAAGCGGCGCATGACACGGTGTTCGTGGGCAGTGATCACCTTACCGTCTTCCAAATCCCCAAGTAGCCGCCCTTCTACGTCGTGATTCCTGTAACCAATATCGGTGTCGTCGATGGGCGCCGGCACATCCTTGAATTCGTGCTTATCATCGTCCCACTGCTTGTCGTCCGGATTCCCTGGCCCGCCGTAAATTCCATAGAACGGAATGAAGATCTCTTTCAGTTGACGGGTAAGATTCTTGCCCAAGCGCTTGAACCCGTCTTTCAGTCCCTTCGAGACCGAGTCGAGCAGGTTCTTTCCTTTGAAGAGCGCATCCTGCACTCCCGAAACAATCGGATCGATGATCTGCGACAGCGCCGATCCGCCGATCGCCAGTCCGATCATGGCCCCGAAGTCACGCCAATGCCCCTCCAATAAAGCACCCCATAGTTGTAATTGCGATGCGATGTCCGCGGCGAAGTTGTAGATCCTGACCGTCCACTCGACAATTGTCGCGAGTAGACCATGCAGTCCCGGCAAGATAAAACCGAGAATGAACACACCGATTCTCACCCAGCGATTGTTCAGAATCCGGGACATCGCTCTCCCGACCGCGCTGAGAATCTTGCCGATACTCTGGAAGAGTTTCTTGAGCCAGCTAAAGAAACCCAACCCGCTCGGGTCTGTGTGATTAACCGGATCGTTGGTGCAGTAAGCATAAAGGTTCAGAGTTTGCGGGCTCTGCAGATCGGTCGACTTCATACCGATCGGATCGACCTGCATGAACCGTCCCTGATACGAGTCGTAATGACGATTTACAGCATAGTCGAGTTGGGTGTTGTTGCTGCGTTCGTAGCTTGTGAACCGGCGAGTGGTGGCGCCGGTTGATTCCGCCGTTAACGCAGTGCCGAAAGGCAAGCCCACCTGTTCGTACGAAGTACCAGTAGCGGGATTAGAAACGATCCGCGTTCCCAGTCGATCCGGGTGATGGTATTCAACGAACTCTCCACCGCCACCGCTCGGCGTCACTATAGACAACAGGCGTGCGCCGAGATAAACGTAGCTTCTGGCCCAGGTCGGAATCACGCCTGCGCCGCTTTCAGTAAACTCAGCCACTGTGCTTCCGGCATCGCCGACGTAGTAAGTGCGCGTGCCGTTTTCTTCGACGATCAACCGTTCATTCGAATCGCCGTAAGTGTAGGTCGAAAGAGTGGTCGCGTTGTCGTCGGTCTTCACGTTCAC
This sequence comes from Pyrinomonadaceae bacterium, assembly GCA_035279345.1. GTDB lineage: Bacteria > Acidobacteriota > Blastocatellia > Pyrinomonadales > Pyrinomonadaceae > PSRF01. The sequence continues at coordinate 20,129 of DATEHX010000288.1, forward strand.
GAGGCGATTGGCGGCGTCGTACTTGTAGCGGCGTGAAGTGCTACTGCTACCCGGAATGAGAGCGCGCACCTGATTGCCGGCAGCGTCGTAAGCGAAGCCGGCTGTCGTGATGCGATTGGAGGCGACGGCGTAAGACAGTGAAGCGTGGCCGTCGCGCGTGATTTGCGTGGAGGTATTCCACGCGGCCTTGAGTGAGTCACGAATCTCCTGAATATGCGCCGCCTTCACCAGAGTTCCTACCGTGAGGCTTGGATCTGTGTAGGAGGTTGGCGCTAGTGCTAAGGCAGTTCTCGCTTCCTCCAGGCGCGTGCGCATCTCCGTAATGTGTGACGCTTTAATCAACACTCCGGCGCTCACCGACTCGGCCCAGCTTACTGTAGCGATGCCCGCGCGTACTCTGAGGAGATTGATTGCATCGCGTAGCTCCGTGACGTGGAGTGCTTTCACCGTAGTCGTACCGGCAACCAACGGATCGTCGGTGAATGTCGGTGGTCCACCTTGTGGCGGAGCAGGCGGAGTGTTGGCGACAGGCGTGCTCGAGTTTTCGCCCCACAGTTTCAGCGGCGAGTCGGATACAGACCTGGTCTCGTCACGCAGATAAGGTGGCGGTTCGAAAGTGTTCTTAGCTAGGAGAGCTTCCGTCCGAGGTCCGACCCCGCGTTCATACTTCGCGGAAAAACCGTTGGCGGAAACGCCCGTGCGGTTACCGAAGCGATCGTAAGTGTAGGTTTGCGTCCAGATGGGCGCCGCTGACGGACCACCAGTCGCCTGCACTAATCTTCCCAAAGCGTCGTAGCTATAAGCGCGATCCTTGTTGTGGTTCAGGTTGTTGAGAAGCTTTTTGAGTTGGCCCGTGCGTTTTCCATTTGCGTTGGCGTAGTCGTAAGACAGGTTAAGCAGCGTCGTGGCGCCGCGCGCTACTGTCTGACTATCGAGAAAGCCGGATACCGAGTTGTAGTTATAGGCTTCGCTAATTTGATTTGGTCCGGTGCCAACGTTGAGCGAAGTCGTGCTACTGAATGCGTTGTAGGTAATGTTGGATGCCTGCGTCTGGCCGTCATAAGTCACTCCAGTCACGCGGCTCGCGACGTCGTAATCATGATGCACTGTCTTTCGCAACGCGCTGCCGTTGCCGGTCTGCGCGGGATAGATCACGTTCTTCACGCGGTCGAGCGAATCGTAGATGTAGTCCGTGACAAACGGATAAGAACTGCGGCTCGTCAACGTCAATGTCCTCGCACTGATTCTTCCGTCCGGATCGTAGGTGTAGCTTTCAGTGCCGACATTCGCGGTTGAGACACTGCTGAGTTGTGTCACATCACGAAGCTGCGCGCCGGTGTCTTTCGTGCGGTAGCTGTAAGTAACTGTCGCCGCGGACGCGATCGGATTGGACGTATCGCCAAACCCAGTCGTGTCCCACGAGGTTGATTGCAAACGATTAAGTGGATCGTTATTGAACGTGTAGACGGTTTTGACACCGCGTGCGTCCGTGCGCGAAGTGAGATTGGAGCGTTCATCATAAGTGAACACGTCGCTCCACGTTCCCGAACCGACATACGTGCCGGCATCGTTAAGCGTCGCACTCGGCTCCGCCAATCTCTGAGCGATCAGACGATTCAACGAATCGTATTTGAAACTCCGTGATTGCGAAGGCCCCTGGTTGAGCGACGTCATGTTGCCGAGCACGTTATAGCCGTACGTGGTCACGAGGCCATTGGTCGCTACTGAGCCGCTGCCGTTTGGATCCGGCTCCACGACCTCCACTAAACGCCCACTCGAATCCGTTCGTGCCCAACGTTCACGGCCCCACGCATCCTGCACCCGCATAGACTCACCCGGATTGGCCGACGCAACACTCGGGCGTGCCGCCTCGTTGTAGAAGCTCTGCGTGACGCTGCCGTCGGGACTGGTGACGGTTTTCGTGCGGCCAAGTGCGTCATACGTGGTGACTGTTGCTTGCGGTGTCTCGCCCGTGCGGTAAGGACGCGTTTGTTGCGTCACCTGGCCCATGCTGTCGTACGTCGTGTCGACGATGTCCCAGACTCCACCCACACCGAGCGCCTTTTCCTGCCTAACCGTGCCACGGCCATTCAGGTACTTCACATTCTGATCCGCGATGGCGCCACCGTCAGCCGATGCGAGATAGCTCGTGGTGGTTATAGAGAGCCCGGTGTCGTCATAACTGTAGTCGATGTGCGCTCCAGTCGTAGAGATCGAACTGGTCGGACGCAACGTGTTAGCGGCGTAATCCGTCGTCGACTGGTTGCCGTTGGCATTGGTGCCCGTGCGCGCGAGGCCGGTATTCAAATCGTAAACGGTGCTGGTAGTAACCTGCTTGAAAGGGTCGCTGTCGGAGCCACGCGTTTTGGACGTTGCGTAGGCGAATTGCGTATTGATGTTGTAGTTGAAAGTAGTCTGTTCGCCGGTGATTACCGATTTCTTAACCATGTTGCCCGCGATGTCGTAACGCCGTGATTCGACGATCGCACCGCCGAGATTTGTGCCGTCGGCGTAAGTAGTCACTGACGTAACGTTGCCGCGGTAATCGGTGGCCGGGTTGTAATCGCTGAGCCACTGACAATCCCATTCCAGACAGTCGATCTGCCAATGGTCCCAGGTTCTGCAAGTACACTGTTCCCATTGGGTCGCGTAAGGATTGTGCGTGTCGTAGTGCATCCCGACACCCGGCGCGTCTTCGAGCGTCTGACCGTCGTATTGATACTCGACTCGCGACTGCCTGACTCCGCTTGCATCAAGAACGTCCACCACCAGCGGCAGACTAAAGATGTGTCGATTGGTGTAATTCGCGCTGTTCTGATACGTGCTGGTCGTTTTACGCAGAAGCGTTGTGCCACCGTAGTCGTAATCGCGTATCTCAGTTACCTGGTTGTAGACGGTTCCGTAGCTGAATTCGGTCGCCATCATCTGTCCGCGCTCGTCAGTCTTTTCCACTCGAGTGACGCGCGGCGAATCGTAAGCACCACCAACCCACGTTGAATGACTCATCAGCAGCGGCTGACCGTCGGTCACGTACGTTTCTTCGTGGTAGACGACTCCATCAATTGGCTGGTTCGGCGCATTGTAAGCAAGTTGCTTCAACTTCGTGCCGTTCGGCCGCGTGATGATCGTCATGCGCGGATTATCGTTTTCATGGATGTCGTAGAGGGTAGTCGCTGTGTCGAAGTTGGTTCCGTCACGGGTCCAGCGTTCGGTTGAGCTGCCGTAAGTCGGCGCGTCATTCAGAGAGTTATTCGGCGTGAGCGGGTATTCGTAAGTTTGTTCGCGCGTTACTGAGCCTTGCGTCACGGTGCCCATGTCAGTGAGTGAAGACGCAGAGAAACCCATGTTGCGTGCTTCAACGACCTTGGCGAGCATGCCGTAGCTGGAATAAGAGTTTGAATCATTGAGCCAGAAGCCGGTGCTGGTGCCGGGATAATAGATCGCGTCGACCACCCACGGATTCGCATCTCGCATGGAAACGGTAAGCGTGTTGACGAAGCCAGGGTTCAGCGCCAGTTGTTTATAGTGAAAACGAACCAGGGTACGCGTGCCGGTAATGTATCCGGGAGCTGTAATCGCAGTGAGCAGATTGTTGGGGTTGTAGTGGAAGTTGAGCACGCGGCCCACAGTGTCGGTTACAGTTTGAATACGTGGACCACTGTTGTTGACGTAAGTGATGGTAATGAAGTTTCCCTGCGCGTCTACGATCGATGTTGGGAATACGCCACCACCGGCTGAGGAATGTGCGCCGTAAGTGATCACGGTGCCATTCGGTAACTTCGCTTCGGCGAAGGTGATGACTCCGTTAGTGCCGGTCTGGTAGGTGTAATCGATGAACGAACCGTCGGTTGTATGGAACGTGCCGATAGTACCCCAGTTGAAAAACTGAATACTGCCGTTGAAGCTGTGGCGCGTGCCGTCGGCGTCGACCAGCATACAGCCGGCGTTAATACTCAGAGCGAGCATTTTACCGAAGCCCAACGAGAATCCCGGCGCGGGCCAACCACGATCGTTGTCGTAACTAATTTGGTTGTTGGCCTTGTTCCACAAGCGAGCGTTGTAGGCCGCCGTAAGTGAGACGTTTACTCCACGTCCCGCCGTACTGTAAATCGGCGCAACAAACTGAAAATTGCCGCTACCCGCGCCACCATCTATCGGCCCGGTCGGAGGATCACCGACACCGTTGCCGGGATCATCAGCCGACCAATAGTTGCTACCGTCCCAGCCATCGTTGGGTAACATCGGGGTTGGACCAGCGGGCGCTTTCGCCTTGCTTGCATGCGATTTCTGACTGGCGTTAGCGGCGCCACGGCGCCCGGTTTTTCTGAGCCTTTCTTGAGAATTCTTTGGCTCTTGAGCGGAAGCGACTTCTATCGTGGGAACGTCACGTGATGAAACCTGAACCGCACGAGTAGGAGTCGCGTTCAAGTCTCGCCTGGGAGTCGCGCGGACCGTGACGCTGGTCTCGGCTGTGCGACCCATCAATCGCGCAGTGATCGTGAATGAGCCGGGCGTGATCGCTTCGAAGTCGCCTTGTTGGGTCATGCGGACGCGCTTTGCGGACGTGTCTCCTCGTCCGCTCCACACAACTCGGCTCGCTGCGACTGGATTGTCATCACCATCGTAGGCGACAGCGGCAAATCTCACGCGGTCGCTGAGATCGACGCTCACATCTTTGGGAAAGATCTCGAGCCGGGCGATGCGGGAGTCGCGCTCGTCTTGCGACTCCTGCCGTTTCCTGGCGCCGAGCCCGCGCCCCTGCAACAAATATCCGACGCTGCTGTTGTGATACCAGAGCGTCAGATTGAGGGCCACTTCGTTCGTAACCACCTTCACTGTCTGTGGTGCTGTCGGTGAGGAACTCAGCAACAAAGAGAGCATCAGTGTTATTGAAAGACATGCGGAAAAAAGGGAGGACATGATTACTGCTCCTTGAAGAGAGAACGCATTACGTGTCGCATATTAATGGTTTGTTGTAATTAACTGATCGCTGGGGACCGAAGGCTACTGAAGGCTCAGCAGCACGAGGATCTCGCCAGTGCCCTGGGCCAACGGCTCCAGCGCTTTCCCAATCAACGTCCCTGGTCGATGCATACGCACTCCGGAAACCTCCACCGGCACCGACTTCATTGCCACACCAGATTTTTCACTCGTCACCAGCAGATCGCCGATCTTGATTGGACCGTTGGCCGCATCTACCTTCACTTTCACGCGACCCGTGCTCGCTACCAGCACACGACCCTCACCAGCTTCTCCCAGCTCTACACCGGGCTGCAGCGAGATAACTCCCGCAACGCGACTGTCGTAAGCTTCGGTCGCCGCAATCACCTGATTCGATTTTTCCGGATCGAGAATCACTACGGTGCCCGCAGCGAGTTTCTGCGAGGAGTCGACCCACTCCGCGATATCCTGATATTTGGCTTTGACATTGCCACCGGTAATGGTTCCCGTGGCGTTGATGTCGCCGACGACGTCGAGCGGCTTGGTGGGCGAAGTGGTACCGATGCCGACGTTGCCGTTGAAGTAGTTCGTGCCCGCTGCGGAGTAAAGACCGTAATTGGTGATGCCGCCGGAACCAGAGGTGTAAACGCCATAAACCGTATCGCCCACCCCATAATTCGCACCACTCGACGCAACGGAGCGAACGCCGTACACGGAATTGTTTTGGGTCAGAGTCACACCAGGAGCACGGCCCGCGCTGACATCAAGACCAAAGAGTGAACCATTCACGTAATAATCACCGATCATCAACGCACTCGCCTTCACGCCGGCGCTATATGGCGTGATGGCTGAGTTTGATTCGGCCAGCAACCCGATGTTTTCCGTGATAGTTGAACCGCCGCCCGGCACGCTTTGCGCACGTGACCAGAGTCCATAGACGTAATGACTGCTTGCAGTTCCCGGATAGATATATTGAGCAAAGAGGCCGCCAATGGCTGAACGGTTGACGTACTGATCGAACCGCTGCGCGTTAACGCCGATGGCCGGTGATCCTGAGGGGCTAATGACCGCACTCGAAGAATTAGCGATAAACGAGTTAAGTCCGCCGCTGTAGACATTTCCACCGAAGGTACCGGTGCCCGCGTTGGTTATGTTGCGGCTGCCATCGATGACGGTGGTCCCGCTGGTTGCAATCGCGCCATTAACGTCCAACTTCTGCGCGGGTGTGGTCGTTCCGACACCGACGTTGCCGGAATTCGTGTTGTTGATGTTGTTGCCGTTAGTGGTCCACTGGCCGTAAACGAAACCCGGGTGTGCGATGAAAAGGAAGAGAGCTACAACACAGAGAGACGTGTATCTGAAACGGAGGTGTGACGTGAATCTCATTTTGGTTCCTTTCGCTGTGGGACGTGCGTCCAATTAACTTGGACCTGTAAGGCTTAACGCGAGACGCAACCAGGAAAGTCGCGTGCGAACGTGGGGAGACTTTGACAGGCGGGCGGCACTCTACTCCTTGTATCGTGCGCTGTCAACAAGATAAATCTTGCGCGTTAGGTCCTATACGTGCGGTCCATCGATCGTGCAGAACTTGCGTGTCATGCGTGGTGTCATTGCTGCGTTTTGAAAAGATCTTGTCACTTGAAGCGATGCTGTTGGCGTTCGCGTGTTTTGGATGATGAGCGCGCGAGTTGCAGCGGAGCTATCGGTTTCGGGTACCGCTTCTCCCTCGCAACTCGCGACACTTCACTGCGGGAACGTCGATGTGAACATCGAGGCGATTCAGTGGCTCTCCAGTTTGCGTCTACTGCAAACTCAATAACACCAGAATCTCGCCGCTACCCTGGGCCAATGGCTCGAGCGCTTTGCCGATCAGCGTTCCCGGACGGTGTATGCGCGCACCAGCGAATTCAATCGGCACAGACTTCATCGCGAAGCCTTCCTTGTCGCTGGTCACCAGCAGGTCACCAATCTTGATTGGACCATTACCAGCATCGACCTTCACTCTTACTCGTCCCGTTGCAGCAACTAGCACGCGGCCTTCACCGCTCTCGCCAAGCGCGATTCCCGGTTGCGGTGAGATCACACCCGCAACGTGGCTGTCGTATGACTGCTTCGAGGCAACCACCTGATTATTTTTGTCCGGATCGAGAACTACCACTGTGCCGGCGGGCAACTCTTGTGACGACTCAACCCATTCAGCGACGTCCTGGTATTTAGCTTGAATGGTGCCGCCTGTGATCGTTCCCGAAGCGTTGAAGTCGCCGACTACGTCGAGTGTCTTCGTAGGTGCTGTAGTGCCAATGCCGACGTTTCCATTCGCGCGCACGATCATCTTTATCGCGCTGTTGTTTTCGAAACTTGCAATCGTATCGCCTGCTGAGGCAGTTGCCGCTTTCGCGCGAAAACTGTTAACTCCCCCGTTGACGTCCAGCGAGTAAATCGGCGAAGCAGTACCAATACCCACACTGCCGCCGGCGTAATTAATGCTGCCGGTGCCGTTGGCCCACTGACTCCCGACCTGAGACCACGATGACTTGCAATCGCCATTGATGCACAAATTCTGAGACGTATTAATCGAGCCGCCTTGCACGTCGAGCCGATAAGCCGGAGCTGCAGTTCCGACACCGACGTTTCCTGCAAGATCCAGGACCAATCGATCGTTGACATTGTTGGATCCAAAGGATGCCTTTACGTTTGCAGCGCTGTTTAGTCGCGTTGTTAACGTGCTGTTGTCGTAGATCCACGATCCGCGAGAATCTCCCGGGCCACTCACAACCAGTCGAAATCCCTGGTTGTAAAATGCTTCTATGGCCGACGAAGCATAAACGCCACCCACCACGTGCAATTTTGCGCCGGGAGTAGCAGTGCCGAGTCCGAAATCACCGTTTGACGCAAATCGCCCCCGTTCAGCAAGGGTTCCGCCGTTGCGCGTGTAGAAGGCCAGAACACCGCTTTCACCGCCCGCTGAGTTACTACTTATGCCGCCACTAATTTGCGCATAATCAACTGCCGCTCCACTACTGTTGTTCAAGGCAAAGAACTGGGCCACACCCCAACCTACGGAATTACCGTTTCGATGAAATCTTAGTGCTTCGCCGTCACCAGACACCGTCGCGATGTGAAGCTGCGCGGTTGGCACGATGGTCGTACCAATTCCAATTTTGCCACCGGCATTGATCCTCATCCGCTCAAGGCTATTCGTCCCGAACAGCATTGGCCCATTAGCCAAATTCCAAAATTGAGCCGCACCTGGGCCACCAAGGTGAAGACTATTGTTGTCGTTGACTGACACGACTTGTAATCGGTTTACGCCATTTTGCTTCAGCATAAATCCCGAGTAGGCGGAATTAGCGGCTGTAGTGAACGGGTTATCGACGGCGACAATCGTCCCCGAGTTTTGACTTCTCTTAACCTCCAATGGCGAGCTCGGAGTCGTGGTGCCGATGCCGACATTGTTTGTGTTGGTGTTGTTGATGTTCTGGCTTGCGTCCGGCGTGGTCCATTGCGCATTGGCGTTTACAAAACACCCAACGACCAGCAAGACTGCGATAGCGATTACATTGCGTAGTGGTGAGATTTGGGGGACGACGCCCAGCTCATTGATGTTCATATAGTCCTCTCTGATTCAGGTGAACGGTTACTTCAAGACAAAAGATTGTCCGGTTGTCAGCGCAAACTAATCCGCGCAGTCACAGACAAGTAACCGCAGAAAAGTGTGTGAACGGGGAGTGTCAGGAATCCTGGTACAGTACGACCCTGGTTCGGACGGGGAGGGCTATCGTCAAGACTGCGAGGTGCAGTGGACTATTTTCGGATAGCTGTGCTCAATGGCACGCACTAGATAACATCAGAATCGTTTTTGTGCAAGCGAATTCTGAAGTGCGAATTCACGTCCAGTACGTTCGGTCAAGTGATCGATAACCAACAGCTTCGGAGACGTGGGTGGAACGGATTTGGTCGGAGCCTTCCAGATCAGCAATCGTGCGGCTCACTTTGAGAATACGATCGTAGGCGCGGGCGGAGAGGCCCAGGCGCATCATGGCGCTCTCGAGCATTCGTTCGCTTTGCGAGTCGATCTTGCAATGGATGCGTATCATGCGTGGGGTCATCGCTGCGTTTGAGAAGATGCGCTCACCGCGGAGACGATGTAACTGCCGTTCGCGTGCTTTGATCACGCGCGCGCGAATTGCAGCGGAGCTGTCTGTTTCTGGTAAGACGTCGCCAGTGAGTTCGCGAAACTTAACGGCGGGCACGTCGATGTGAATATCGATGCGATCCAATAGTGGTCCGGAGATACGCCCGATGTATCGTTGGATCTGCAATGGCGAACAGCGACATTCACGTGTCGGGTCACTCCAGTGGCCGCAAGGACAGGGATTCATCGCGGCGGCGAGCATGAACGACGCGGGAAATGTCAACGTCATCGAAGCTCGGCTGATCGTTACCTTTTGATCTTCCAACGGCTGCCGCAGCACCTCCAAAACTTTCCGATCGAATTCCGGCAACTCGTCAAGAAACAAGACGCCCTGATGGGCCAGTGAAACTTCACCCGGCCGCGGCACACTGCCGCCTCCGATCAAACCCGCATCGCTGATTGTGTGGTGCGGCGAACGAAACGGACGTTCCGTAACTAAACCCGCACGGCCAGTCAAACCAGCCACCGAATGAATCTTCGTGAGCTCGAGTGCGGCCTCGAACTCGAGCGGCGGCATGATCGTCGGGAGACGTTTCGCCAGCATCGTCTTTCCCGATCCCGGTGGACCAATCAGCAGGATGTTGTGTCCGCCGGCACCCGCGATCTCCAGCGCACGTTTCGCCGAAACCTGCCCGCGCACTTCTTTGAAGTCGATGTTGAAATGCTCCGTTTGCGAGAGAATCTCCGCCGGCTGAACACGCAAGGGCATTGGCGGTGTTTCGGAACGCAACTCGGCGATCAGTTTCACGGCGCTGCGAAGATCCGCGACCGGATAGACGTTCACACCATCGACAACCGCTGCTTCTTTCGCGCTCTCTTCGGGCAACACGACGTGGCGAATCGAGGCTTCCCGCGCGAGGATCGCGATCGGCAACGCGCCTTTGATCGCGCGTACGCGGCCGTCGAGCGAAAGCTCGCCGACGCAGAGGATGTGAATTAGACTGTAGTGTTCGGCGAGATCGCCGTTCGCCCCGAGGATTCCGAGCGCGATTGGCAGATCGAAACTCGCGCCTTCTTTGCGCACGTCGGCAGGTGCGAGATTGATCGTGGTTTTTTGAAACGGAAAGAAGTAACCGCAGTTTTGCATTGCGGCGCGAATGCGTTCGCGCGACTCGCGCACGGCGGCGTCAGGCAGGCCGACAATCGTTACTGAAGACTGTTCGGTTTCACCACGATTTTGGGTGAGATCAACTTCGATATCTACGAGATCAGCGTCGATACCGTAGACGGCGGCAGAGAGAGTTCTGAAGAGCATGTGAGGAAGCTCCTAAGTTTAAAAGTGAGGACCACAGATAACACGGACAAAATCAAAGACTTTAGCGACGCCGCGATGGGGCAGCCGCTGTTGCCGGAATCTTCACTTCCTGACCGGCGCGAAGTTCGGTATCAACCGAAATTCCATTCAACCGCGCCACTTCATTCGCATCGAGGTTGCGAGCCGCGGCGATGCTGGCGATCGTGTCGCCCTTCCGCGCGCGAACCTTGTTCAACGCCGGCGCAGCAGTCTCACCAGCCGAAGTTGCGCGTACCCACTTGGTGAGTTTGACGCTGCTGTTCGGCACTACGAGCTTCGTGGTCGACTTCAAATCGACACCGCTATTCATTGCCTGTAACTGAGCGACGCTGACACCAGTGCGATTCGCGACGTTCTGCAAATCTTCACCCGGCGCCACGGAAATCACGCGCGCTGTCTCGCGTTTGTCAGGCGTGATGCGATGCAAGAGCGCGGCAAACTGCTTGGCGCGGCCAGCCGGAATGCGCACGTTGTAAGTATCTCCACGCGGTGTTACGTCGCGCTTCAACTCCGGATTCAACGAACGAATGTGGTCGACGCTCGTGTCGGTGGCATCGGCAACGAGTTGCAGACTGGTAGCAGTCGGAACCTGGACCACGTCGTAAGCCATCGCTGGCTCGGTCTTGATGCCTTTGAATCCATACTTCTCAGGATTCTTGGCAATCAGAATCACCGCGAGAATGTTCGGCACATAGTTACGTGTTTCCTGCGCGATGTAGGGATAGATCATCCAGAAGTTTGCGGTGCCCGCGCGGGAGATCGCGCGATCGATATTGCCGGCGCCCGTGTTGTAGGCGGCCATCGCGAGTTCCCAGTTACCGTTGTAACGGTTCGCGAGATCTTTCAGGTGACGTGCTGAAGCGCGAGTCGCCTGTTCGTAACTATTACGCTCGTCGATGTAAGCATTCTGGCGCAAGCCGTACATGCGGCCGGTGCTCGGAATGAATTGCCACAAGCCTGAAGCCGCGGCCCACGAAACTGCGCGAGGTTTCCACGCGCTCTCAACCTGACCCAACCAGGTGACGTCGAGCGGCACACCTTCCTGCGCGAAGATCTGGCGCGCAAGCTTCATGTATTGTCCGGAGCGGCGCAGACCATTTTCCATCGTCGCGCGGCCGCGTGGCCCCTGGTAGTAATTGATGTATTGCTGAATTA
>DATEHX010000289.1:0-5425 GCA_035279345.1 Pyrinomonadaceae bacterium
AGTTTGGTGCGGCTGGTGGCAGTCAACTGCGGCGCAGTGGCTCAGCCAAATATCGCATCAGCACAGTTGGCAAATATCAGATCAGCAAAGAGGACTGGAGCATCGTGGCTACAGACGATCTTTCCACGGTGCGTCAACCCACCAACTACTCCGACGCCGAACAAGCTTTAGAAGAATTGAAACGCGAGTCCCCCGGCCAAGCCGCGCGCTTCCAGATCCTTCGTTTGTCGGAAGTAAGGTGAGAGAAGAAAAAACTTCATTGATGACGTTGGAGCGCGATGCTAGTATCGCCGCTCCCCCGGAGACAAAATATGGGTGTTGTTGACGACGCCTTCAAAGAGGCGACGAAAAGCCTCGACTTCAAGAAGGCCGAGGACAAAGTTCAGGCCGCGTACATCCGCAAACGCGCGGAGCAATTACACAAACAAAAACCTGGCGCCGACGCCGTCAGCCTCGCTCTCGATATCACGAAAGAGCGTCACGACATCTCCACCTTCCTCGGCAATAAACTCCTTCACATTCTCATCAACGACGACGATACGAAAAAACCCAAACATCTGGACCTCGCAACGATGTCGAAGGTCACCGTCTCCTCCGATACCACCAAGGCCGCGCTGGAGAAAACGTATCGGACAAATCGCTGGGATTGGATGTGGCATATCGTCTGGCGCGCGATGATCGTTCACAGCGACGTCTTGTGGAAACCAACCGCTACGTTTCGCACCTTACAAACGGAAGCGCTCGAAGAAATTCTCGATCGCCGGCTGCGAACAGTCGAACAACTTCATTGCAACGTCAACTCCGGCGGCGTCGCAACCTCTCCGTTGTCATCTGAGCGTAAATGGAAAGTTGATGGACCAGGTGGGCCGTGGAAAGACGGCGTCCTCGTTCGCAACTTCGAGTATCCATTTCTTCCCAAGGCTCCGTTCAAAGATCACCTCGCTAAAATGACCAACTGGCAGGATCAGGGAGATACCATTTTCTTCAACCCGCCGATTGATGCCAGTGCCACTATCAAACAGGCAAACATTCGTTTCCCAAAGAAAGTAACGAAAGCATGGCTGGTCTTGGTCAGGGCCGGGAGCTCTTTCGGCTGGCCTACTTTTCAGCCGAACGCGGGTTTGAAACACGACGATGTGTTTCGCGACATGTTTGATGCTCCGCGTGAAAACTTCTTCGACCGTAACTGGCTTTACTGCGATCAAACCGGTAGCGCCGTGAATATCGAAGCCCTCGAATTTGGCATGAAGCGGCGCCCGGGTGCACCGCACACGAAGTTCGAAAACACAATGACGAACGAGGGTTACGTGAGGCTTGGGCCAGTCGTACGAACTCACCGCGAGAAAAACATGGGCATCCTGATGAGCGACGATGCGGATGAGTTTTTCGAGAACGTTTTCATCGATCACAACGATCTGCAAATCGGCGATTTCGTCTGCTTCTGGAATAACCATCTGTACGACTTAATCGCCAATGGCGCCTGGCGAAACGAATACTCCCACATCATGGCGATCGATACGGACATCGATGGCCGCGTGTCTACGACTGCTCTTGGTCCAAACATCTCGCTCAGCGGTCACGGTCTCACCACTTCGACCTACAGCGCGATGGCCACCGACATGATCGATCATGTCAAGAAAATCCTCGACCAACTGCGTATCGCTCTCAAAGCCGCGGTCAGTGCCGGCGCCACACCGCCGTCCACTCGAAACGGCCAGACGTTGGTCCAATGGTCGCCCTATGAAAATTTCGATTCGCCGGGAGCGTGGTGGATAAAAATTCCGAAGAGTATTTGGGATGGCGAATGGATTTACCAGTCGCTTGACGATGCGGTGAAGTCCGTTCCGCGAACAGTGGCGAAGGAAGCCGGCGGCACCGGCTACAACGCGCCGCCCGATCCGGACGCGATCTATTTTCCGCTGTTTGAACCTCAAGTCACATCGAGTAACGGTGACAGTTGGCGAGCCTATCTCGATAAGCGCAAAGCCGACGCCTCGTTTCGTCCACCAACCAAACTGAAGGACCTGACTGTAGATGGCCGTCTGGCGCAGGGACTTTACTATCACGGCTCGACTAAAACGACGATTCCCGTTGTGCGTCCCAAGGTGAGAATTTAGCGATGCCCACGTTTGATCTACTCGCTGCTCGTGTCGCGCGCGCCCTGGGTCCATTGGCGTATGGGATGGACTCGGAAGAGGGCGTGCGCGGTGTCGTCGCGTCGCTTGGGTGGGAACTACCTGTCGTTCCTCCGTCGCTGATCGCATTGGGCCAGGATGTGGCGCAGTTGAATTTGTCGCTCGCCGATTTGAACGCTGTGCGGCAACGCGCAAACGCTGGTGAAGCGCCGGAATCGGACGTTGATACAGCGCTCGGAACCCTCACTTTGGATCTCGCACCGGTGGTTGCTGCTTTTCATCTTTTGCCGGGTCGCTTGCGTGCCGAACTCCCCGCAGACTTCATCGCCGCGACTCATATCGATCGAGAAATCGTCAATCGCATCTTCGATCAACTGATCTCGTTTGACCTCGCCAAAAATTCTCCGCTTGTCTATCGACTGCTTCGCGTGGCCGGGATTATTGAAGTCACCGAACAGGTGATCACTGAAAACACTTTTCAGCCTGTTTTCGAACTGCACGAGATTCATTGGAAGCGTCTGCTGCAGTTACTCGATCCCCAGTCTTTGGCCCGCGACGTGTACGGCTGGGGCACGACTCAGCTCGATACGGAGCGTTTGTTTACGGAGCTCTTGCCGCTATCGCTGACGCTCAGCATGCCGGCTGAACACCGTTACGCGAGTGAAGCGTTCACACAACGAGTGACGCCCGGCGCCGATGTTTCAGAGCCTGGTTCACAGCTTTGGGTTCCCGTGTTCCGCGGTGACGACATCAACTTCTTCGTCGTAGCAACCGCGTTGCCGAAAGTGCGGCCTGATGAGTTGCAGGGACTCGTTCTGGCCCTCGTGCCCTCGGCCGGTGGCGAGCTCAAGATTCCGGTCAGCAATCAACTCGAATTGAGGTTGACTGCCTCGGCGCAAGTCGGCTCGGGAGCTTCACTGATACTGCGTCCGGATCGAGCGCCGGACGTTGTGCTCGATATGGAAGGTGCCGCGGATTCCAAACTCACCGGTGGCAGCGTGGCGGCCACGCTCACCTGGACCGCCGCTGAATGGGAAAAGCCCGATGGCGCGACGGCCGCCGGCGGCACGCAGATCACCGCGCGGAGTATTTCGTTTGGCTTGGGTGCGGAGGTTGCGAACGCGAAGGCCGATGTTTACGGCGAGCTCAGCATCGAGGACGGCAAACTCATTGTTGCTCCTCCCGGCGACGATGGATTGCTATCGAGCGTTTTGCCAAAGGACGGATTGACGGCGCCCTTCTCGCTCGGCGTTCGTTGGTCTCAGGCCGGTTTACACTTTCGTGGCTCTGCCGGACTTAGCACTACGCTGCCGTTGAGTCTGAGTCTTGGTCCAGTGAGGTTACAGTCGTTCAGTATTCAGGCAGAACTGGACCAGGACAAACTGTCGGCCGCAGCCGGCGTCACTGCATCGTTGGAGATCGGTCCGGTCGTGCTCACTATCGAGCGCATCGGCATTGGTGCTACAGCCCGCGTCATAGAGGGGAACCTTGGTCCAATCGATGTCGACGTTAGCTTTAAGCCACCGACCGGAGCCGGTCTCGCTATCAACGCGGCAGTCGTTAGCGGCGGCGGGTTTCTGCATTTTGAACCGGCAAAGGGCGAGTACAGTGGCGTGCTTGAACTGGAGATCGCCGAGAAGATCTCTGTCAAAGGCATCGCGCTGTTGACTACCAAGCTGCCCGGCGGTGGTAAAGGTTATTCGCTCGTCATCATCATCTTTGTCGAAGGCTTCACGCCGATCCAACTCGGCTTTGGTTTCGCCTTGATCGGCATCGGCGGAATGCTGGCCATCAACCGCAGCTTTGACGAAGAAGCGCTGCGCGCCGGGCTCAAGTCACACGCACTCGACAGCGTGATGTTCCCCGCTGATCCCGTGCGTAACGCGCCGCAGATCATCAGCAATCTCAATCGCCTGTTTCCACCGGCCAGCGGGCATCACCTGTTCGGTCCCATGGTCCAACTCGCCTGGGGCACGCCGCCCTTGATCACCGCCGACATCGCGCTCGTGCTCGAGTTTGGCACGCGCCGCAGACTGCTCATCCTGGCGCAAGTGCTTTCCGTGCTGCCTAAGCCGGATCATGAACTCGTGCGCTTGCAGATGGATGCGGTCGGTGTCCTCGACTTCGATCAGAGCACCGCGGCGCTCGACGCTACGCTGCACGACTCACGGCTGCTGAATAAGTTTGCGCTCACCGGCGATATGGCCATGCGCTTGAAGTGGGACTCGTCACCAAACTTCGCGTTTGCTGTCGGTGGTTTGCATCCGGCTTTCAATCCGCCGCCGAACTTCCCCAAACTGGCGCGTATCTCCATCAATCTCTCCAGCGGCGACAATCCGCGGCTGCGTTGTGAGTCTTACTTCGCTTTGACCTCGAACACGGTCCAGTTTGGCGCCCGGGCGGAACTCTTCGCTTCCGCGGCCGGCTTCAGTGTGCATGGTGAGATTGGTTATGACGTATTGATTCAGTTTGACCCGTTCGCGTTCATTGCCGACTTTCATGCGCAACTGCAACTCAAGCGCGGCTCCACCAACCTGTTCAAAGTAGAGCTCAAAGGCTCACTCGCCGGTCCGCGTCCGCTGCACATCAAAGGCAAGGCTACGTTCTCCATTCTCTGGTGGGATGTCTCGGTGCGCATCGACAAAGTGCTGGTTGGGGGCGAGAAGCCGCCGTTGCCCGAACCGATCGACGTACTGCCACGCTTGAAAGAAGCACTCAGCAATGCGGCAAATTGGAGTACTAAACTGCCGGTGCAGCGTCCGCTGGTGCAGTTACGCGCTGATGCGACAGCCACCACTGACGTGCTGTTACATCCGCTCGGCACTCTGACGATCAAACAAGGCGTGGTGCCGCTCAACACCACCATCTCCCGCTTTGGCCAAGCTGCGCCGGCAGGTGCGAATCGTTTCCAGATCACCACTGTCAACCTGGGCAGCGACAATCAAACGCTCGCACCCGTCACGGACTTCTTTGCTCCCGCGCAGTTCATCGAGATGAGCGACGACCAGAAGCTCTCGCGGCCTTCGTTCGAGTCAATGGAAGCGGGCGTCGCGTTTGGTTCGCAGGAAATTGTCTTCAGCGACCAATCAGATGACTGGCTGGAAGTGAAGACCATCGAGTTTGAGACGTGGTTGATCGACGACGACACGAAAGTGCCGCATCGCAGTCCGGCGGAGCTGCCGAAGCCGGCGCAACCAAAGGTGTTCTATCAACTGAGTCATGATTTGTTAGTGAAGCAGGCGCAGTTTGGTGCGGCTGGGGGCAGTGCACTGCGGCGCAGTGGCTCAGCC
>DATEHX010000290.1:0-2708 GCA_035279345.1 Pyrinomonadaceae bacterium
CGACGCCTTCGCGGCGCACTTCTTCAATGAGTCGCTTCGTGTCGAGCTTTAATTCTTTGGCGAGATCGTAGATACGAACTTTCGAGGAAACTGTCATGCACTCCTTCTCGACGCTTCATACTTGCGTCCTGAAACGACCTAATAGTGATTAGGAACTCGCTCGTTCCTAACCACTTCGAAGCGTCGATCAGAAGTTCAACGCGTGACAGTAGCGGAACGGGTGAGACAAACGTCCAGAGTGAACTGGACCCTTGTTCTTCCTAATTGGCTGCACCCTTGGAAGCATCAGTGCTTCTCTTCATCCGTGCTCCCGCCTGATGCAGCATCTTCCGAAACTGCGGGAGCCGTTGGTTCTGCTTCGTCGGCCGTGGCCTCGGCCTCAGAAACAAATTCTTCATTAGCCGCCAGTATCTCGGCGGCTACTTCTTCAACTTGCTCGAGCGCGGCCACACCCGAGGACGTTATGTCTGGCGACGGCGTGATCGTGTCGGGACGTAAATCACGACCCGGTTCCATCAACGCGATCTCATCAGCCGCCATCTCTTCGGATTCAGTGACGGCCACCGGATCCGCTGACTCACGCGCGAGGATGTCGGCCTCCGCTCTGAACGGAACGCCATTCTCGACTGCTTCGTCGTAACCCTCAGCCGTCATTTCCGCATTCGGCTCAACTTCCTCATTCATCGTCTCGTCGAACTCGGCGGAAACAGCGTGTTGCTCTTCCGTTTCGCCTTCGCCGTCGCCCAGGTTGCGATTACGCAGCGCGACCACGGCCTGAGCGGCGCTCAGGATGACTTCGGCTTCGTCAAGACTCAGGTCGAGGAATTCGACCAGATCGTCGACCGTCGTGCCTGCCAATGCGTCGATGTCGTTGATGCCGTGCTCGGCCAGGGCGTCAGCCTGTTGCGCCGTGACACCTTCGATCGCGGACAGCGGCACAGCTTCGCCGGATGCGATGAGCGCGCCCATCTGTTCGGTGACTTCGCGCTTGATCTCTTCTTCACTGCGAATGTCGATGTTCCAACCGACCAGTTTCGTCGCGAGACGAACGTTCTGACCGCGTTTGCCGATCGCCAGCGAGAGTTGGTCTTCGTTGACGATGACTTCCATCTGCCGGTTTTCAATGTCGGTGATTCTGACCTGGTTGACTTTCGCCGGTGACAACGCGTTCGCGGCAAACACTGACGGCTCGTCAGACCACTCGATGATGTCGATTTTTTCGCCGCGCAGTTCGCGAATGATCGCCTGAACGCGCGAGCCTTTCATACCGACGCAGGCGCCGACCGGGTCGACGTCGCGTTCGTTGGACATCACCGCGATCTTGGCGCGTTCGCCAGGCTCGCGGACCGCGGATTTGATCACGACGGTGCCGTCATAGATTTCCGGCACTTCCATTTCAAACAACCGCAGCAGCAGTTCCGGCGAGGTTCGGGACACCTCGACCTGTGGTCCTTTCGACTCTTTCGAAACGTTGTTGATGACGACGCGAATTCGCTCGCCCTGGTTCCACTGTTCGCCGCGTGACTGCTGCGAGCGCGGCAGAATCGCTTCGAGATTGCCGAGATCGACGATGATGTTGCCGCGTTCGAAACGTTTGACGTAACCGTTTACAAGGTCGCCGATCTTGTCGATGTACTGCTCGTAGACGTTGCTGCGAACGGCGTCGCGGACCTTTTGAAACAGAATCTGTTTCGCTGTTTGCGCGGCGATGCGGCCGAGTTCTTCCATTGGCAGCGGCAGCAGCAGCGCGTCGCCGAGTTCGACTTCGTCGCCGGCGAGCTCGCGGGCTTCGTCAATAGAGAGTTCGGTGGCCGGGTTTTCCACTTCGTCGACGACCACTTTTGAAGCGGAAAGCTCGATGCCGGTCTCGGAGTTCCAGTCCACTTGTATGTCCTCGCCCGAGCGGAACTGCTTTTTGGCAGCCGCGCGAACGGCCTCTTTCATCGCTTCGATCACGAGGTCACGTTCAATACCTTGTTCCTGGCAAAGCGCCTCGATGTTTTGTGCAATGGATGAACTCATGAAGTCTCTCTATTCGATTGGCTCGGCGCTAGTCCCGTCTACTGCGTCGTTGAGCCTATTCAATTGTCTAACTACCAGGTTAATTTATTTGCCGGCGCGCCGAAGTTCTTCTTCGACGTCCACTTCCAAATTCGCTTGTTTTATCAACTCCAGCGGCACGCGCACGCGGCCGTTTGTCCGGTCTTCAAAAATCAACTCTTCGCCTTCGAGGCCCACTAAACGCCCGCGAAAATTGCGTTGGCCGTCGATCGGCTGCCGGGTCTTCAGCTTCGCGTTACTACCGGCGAAGCGTTCGTAATCGGCACGCTTATAAAGCCCCCGCTCCAGCCCGGGCGACGATACTTCCAATGTGTAGGAAGCGTGGATGAAGTCTTCTACATCCAGAATGGTTCCCAGGTGTGTGCTGACTTCGGAACAATCCTCGTGGGTTACACCCTGCCGCTTGTCAATAAATATACGGACAATAGGCTTGTTCTCGGGGCCGGCGACTTCCGCGTGTACCAACTCGAGGCCGTGGTCGATTGCCACCTGTTCAGCCAATTCCTGAACCCTTGCCGCAATCGAATCGTTTGCCATGCCACCCTCCCGAACGCATCTCGCCCAAAGAAAAAAGTGGGCGCGAAACCCACTGGACAAGAACCCGTGCCTTCGAGCAAGCTGTGAATTATACGGAAAGGGGTTGCACG
>DATEHX010000291.1:0-25019 GCA_035279345.1 Pyrinomonadaceae bacterium
ATCGATGCCGTAGCGCGGATTCGAAAAGACGGTGACGTCTTTCAAGAGCCGCAAACGATTTTTCAACTCGGTGTGATAGCCGCCCCAACGCGCGATGATGTAACCAAAAGTCAGCAGCCCGATCAGCGCCATCATCAGGTGATTCAGATTGGGCGGTGGACCCGAAATAGCTGCCAGTAGACTGACGAGCGCGTAGACGCCAGCCGACGCGAGAGTTAAACGTAAACCTTCTCTGAGTCCCCAACTGAAAGAAGCAACCGTGATCGCGAAGAAGAAGAAATAGCGGAAGATGCTGTTTCCACTGCTCGTGAAGATCAGCGGGATGTACCAAAGCAGATCGAGCCACGGGATGATCTTGTGTGTGGCGATCGGATTGTGCCGTGCTGATAGCTGATAGATGAAGACACCGTAAAGCGAGTAGAACACTAGGGTAATGGCGGTCGGGATGGACCACGAGCCCTGGTTAACCGTGTCGAGCGCGGAGATGAGGAGCGCCGCTGTCCCGAGCACGACGCGCATGCCCGAGATCAGACGCACGTCGATCCAGTGTTCGGAGAACGGATCGCGCACAGCGAGTGGGTTTGCAGCCTCGGGAGTCATTATCCTAAGGGCGGACAGGCTTCACCTAATCAACAAGATTGCCTCAGGAAATAGCAAGCGCTTAAGACTTAGGTGCGAAGTAACCGACACGCGTGTGCGGCTGGTAGGCCGGATTGGTGGTCTCCACGCGCACGCGCCGAAAACTTCCATCGCGCGCTTTATTCAGCGGCGTGAAGTAGAGCGCGTATTGATGCCGCAATTCGTCCGCCACTTCCGCGTAGGTCGATTCGAGCGCATCGAAGGTTAACGGTTTGTACAGACGTCCGCCAGTCGCCTGGGCCAGTTGGGCCAGGTTTTGTTCGCTACGGTCGAGCACGCGTAATCCCTCGCGAAGATCCTCGACACGCAGTTGATTAAACTGCGCCGCGCCGCCGGTCATGCCCGTCAGCGAATCGAGTTCGGCGCGTTTACTGGCGCGGGAAATCTCAGTGTTACTGACGATGTAAACAGTCACCTGCGCCTTGATCAGCGCCTGCAAGGCGGCTTCCAGAGTGGTCGTGCCGCGCCCACTGTCGATGCCGTCGGACAACACGATCACCGCGCGCCGCGATTTGGTTACTGCGCCAAACTGTTCGCGCGAGGTGAGAAACAGTGCGTCGTTGAACCGGGTGAACATGCCGGGTTCGATACGCTTCAAAGCGCGCTTCAATTGAAAGCGGCTCTTGGTCCAGTCTTGAATCAACTCCACGCGGTCGTCAAACTTGATCAGGCTGATGCGATCGTCTTCCGCGAGACGCGCGGCAAAGCCTTCCGCAGCCTGACGGAAGTCGTCGAGGTTTCGGGCCACTGAAGACGACGCGTCGACCATCAACACGACGTCGACCGGCACTTGCCGCAACGCGAGATCGCTCAGCGGTTGCACTCGATTGTCTTCGAAAACGCGAAAATCGTTGCGCGTGAGATCGTTCACGAGCCCGCCGTTTGTATCGCGCACGGTGACCGGAAACATCACTTCAGTGGTATCAACGGAAACCACGTCGCCGGCGCTGACTTCCTGTTCGGGTTGTTTCTTGAGCGTTGGGACAGGCGGCGGCGGACCCAGCTTCTCGAGTTCCGACTGCGGTTTCTGCGGTGTCGTCGATTTTGCGGTTGATTTTGGTTTAGGTTGTTGAGTTTTGCGCTGCGCGTTAGTGACGCCGGATAACAACAGCGCCGCACAAATAAACAACAAGAGGAAACGATTTACTCTCATATATATTCGCCTCTGTTATTTATTTGTCTTCGCCCATGGCTGCCTTCATCGCAGCCAGTACGCGATCGCTGACACGCCGTTTTTTCAATTCCTCGAGCTTGGTAGCCGTCAGATCAAACTCCACCGGCGATTGCTCGATCCGTCGAATGATCGTGCCTTCAGAGAATCCGGCTTCAACCAGTTCAACGATCGAATCGTTGGTCAGACTCTTGGTCTTCTCGAGTTTCGTCGGGTCGGCTCCGCCCGCTTCGGTTGGTGGTTTGATGATCCGAACTGTGGCGCTGCCCGTGGTAACGGTGTCGTTGTTGGCGTCACCATTGCCCGTGTTCGAACGAGATGATCCTTTGCTGCCACCGCTCGAACCGAAGATGCTGGTACCGGGATCGGAAGCACTGCCGTCCCCGGCGGAGTTGTTACCGCCTGAGTTGGCGCCGCCCTTCGGATCGATACCTTTACTCATGAACGCGTCGTCGCCCCATGAATCGTCATCAAAAACATCCCGTCCTTCCTGGCGCGCGAGCATGGCGACAATGATTTTCTCGCTGACTCCGTTGCGCTTCAGTTCGATCATGCGATCGGCTGAAAGATCGAAATTGGGAATGCGGGCATAGATGATCGAGATGATGGTCTTTTCTTTGAAACCGGCTTTGGCCAGTTTGACGACCGCTGCGTTGGTAAGCGTTTTTTGCGACTGAGTGGATTGGGCCAATGCGCCCGGGGCAAGAATTAAGGCGAGGGAGACGGAAAAGAGAATACGTGCTGCCAATGATTTCATGTTCTCACCCTACTTTCCTGCAAAACTTATCGCCGCGGGACCGCTGCTTCTGTTTCTTCCTGAGGCTTACGACCGTCGATCCCGTAGCGTTTGCCGATCTTTTTTACATACTCGCGAGTTTCTCGGTAAGGGGGAATGTTGCGTCCGTACTTCATTACAGCCCCCTCGCCCGCATTATAACTCGCCAGGGCCAAATCAACCCGGCCGTTGAACATCGATAACAGTTCCCTCAAATACCGCACGCCGCCCATGATGTTTTCGGCCGGATCGTACGGCCGGCGCACGCCCAGGCGACGGGCCGTGCCGGGCATCAACTGCATCAGTCCCTGAGCGCCTTTCGGGCTGCGCGCGAAGGTTTTGAACTGCGATTCCTGCTCGATCACGCAGAAAACCAGGTACGGGTCGACCCCGAACCTGGAAGCGTTCATCTTTATTAAATGATCAATACGAGCATTTCCCGAAGTCCAGTCCCGATCCCGCCAGGAACTGCGGCCCGTTTCGGGCTGTTCGCGTTCGATACGGGCGATGCGCTCGCGGTCCAGAAACATCGTTAGCTTGCCCCGGCTGTACCACGCGCCATCGGCCACTTCCCTGATTTCATCGACACGCCGCCGGGCGCCGCCGGTCAGATAAACCCAGGTTGTGGGGGGCGGTGCCGGGACTTTTGGAGCAGCGGCGTTTGCTGCTGCCGGAGCAGTTCCATTCGTGGCTTCAGGTTTTTTGTAACGGTTTTCGATCCGGCGAACTTCCCGATTGCTCATTTCAGAAGTTCCCTGGCGGCGATACCAGACATTGTCGGCCTGCTTCCACGCGTCATCGACGTCGAGTGTTGAGCCGTCGGCAAATACGAGACGCTTGCCGATTGGTTCGCCCTGCGCGGGTTCAGCGGAACGTTGTGCGGCGAGAGGCGTACACGCGAAGAGCACCAGGAGAATCGCTAGCCCGAGAGATGTTAGGTAATGCTTTGTCACGAGCTCAGAAAGAAACTGCTTGCGACTGCGCTTGCGGCGTTTCCGGGAACGAATCAAAAGTATGTGCCGTACCGAAGTAGTTTCCCCACGCGGCATCGATCAGTGCGCGCGAAACTTGCAGCGGCCGTCCTTCGAACGAGCAAATATCAGAAATCCGATTCAACAGATCTCTTGGTTCACAGCATTTCATCGCCCGGCCTTCGGCGTCATACTTGTGTAACACGTAACTTATGCTTTCGTGGTCTACCGCTACTCCTTTCAAAGCAGCGGCGCGCTTGAATATCTCACCATAGGCGCCCGGCGCCGGTAATTCCAACCGCGCGCGGTATCCCATTCGGCGAAGAAACGCCTCGTCGGCAAATTGCGATTCATGAAGATTGGTTGAGAACACGACGAGCTGCTCAAAAGGAACTTCAATCTTCTTGCCGCTGTGCAACGTAAGAAAATCAACGCGCTTCTCCAGTGGCATGATCCAGCGGTTCAACAAGTCAGTACTCGAAACGCGTTGCCGGCCCAATTCGTCGATGACGAGCGTCCCGCCATTGGATTTCACCTGGAACGGCGCTTCATAAAACCTCGAGAACTCGGACCACACGAGATCGGTACTCTCCAGCGTGAGTTCGCCGCCCACGATGATCATCGGCCGCCTGATTTGGATCCAGCGTCGATCGTATTCGTGCGGAGTCGCTTGTTCGCCGATCGCCTCATGGCAATGCGCGTCGTAAACGCGAATGATCTGGTTGTCGACTTCGATCGCGTAGGGAATCCAAAGCGCTCCCGAAATGACGGCGTTCATTCTTTCGGCGACGGCCGTTTTACCGGTGCCCGGTAAGCCGGTTAGAAAAACTGAGGAGCGAGAGTTGATGGCGCAGCCGAGTGTGTTCAGTAGCGACTCGGGCAGCACCAGATCGCGAAACGCCGTTCGCACCGCGGACATTGAAGCAGGCTTCACTGGGGTCGCCTGTAGTTTCATCATGTAGCTGTAGTCGGCGAGCGTGACGGGCGCGGGACCGGCGTAGCCGGAATGAGCCTGCAAGCGCAACACTTGCTCCCAGCCGTGGTCCAGCATTGCATAGCGCGTTTGGCCGAGCGCGTTCTGCAAACGAATTTCGATCAGCTTTTCGCGATAGAGTTGGTAGAGCAGTTCATCCGTTAGGGCAAGAGGCAGACGAAGTTTTTCAGCAACGGCTGCCGTCGTGGGGGTGGCCAACGACGCAACATGTTTGAGCGCGAGGTCACGAAGAAACGCCTGCGAGACACCGGTTTCATCGAGTTCTTCAGGCGTGGGTGGACCAAGACTTTCAATTTCTGCGCGTGATAAAAAGCTCAGGTTACCCATCTTTTCTCCAATTGAGTGTTTTTAAAATTTCCCACAGAGAGTTCATCTGTGGCCGCACTACTTTTTCGCATCGGCAAACGTTTTCAACGCCACGATCGATCGTCGCGTTGCTTCCGCATCCGACGCTCTTCCGGTCATTTCATAAAGACTAACCAGCTTGGCCAGCACATCGACTGCCTCGGGCTGCAACTCTTTTGCTATCTCGAGGTGCTTGATCGCATCCTTCGCACGCCCCTGCGCCGATAGTTGGGTGGCGACATTCAGGTGAGCATTGAAATCACCAACGGCGCGTGCAAAGCTCTTGAAGGCATCGTCAAATTTCCCACGTTGACTTTGGACCAGACCGAGATTGTTCCAGATGCGCGGATCGTCCGGAGCAAGCTTCGCTGCGCGCTTCAGATATTTTGACGCTTCTTCAAAATCGTTGTTCTTGAAGAGCAGGAAACCGTAGTTGTTGAGATAGTCGGAACTGTTTTTATCTGCCTCGACCGCGGCTTTGAACGAATCGAGCGCGCGCTTTCGCAGGCCTTTGGCTTCGTAAGCAACGCCGAGGAGATTCATGACTTCGGCGGATTTCGGCTCGAGCGAAATGGCGAGTGAAAACTCAGCGATCGCGTTGTTCAAATCGCCGGCGTTCAGCTTCTCGCGTCCCAGGTTGAGATGGATGGAATACGCACTTGCCGGAGTTGCGATCGCCGGGTTTACGTCCCCGGAAGCTTCTTTGGAAGTCACTCTCGTAACGCTGCGCGGGGCGCTCTCGAAACGCTTCGCATCGTCCGCGGAGATGCGTTGTATCTTGCTCTGCTCGTTCTTTTCGTTCTTTTTCCCGCCGCCAAACATGCGGCCGAGTGCCTTGAATGGAGCTTTGAGCGCGCGCAGAAAACCGTTGCCTTCCTGCTTCGACTTTTCAACACTCGAGTCGCCGGGCGCGTCCGCCGCTTCAAGCACGGCTAATTCTTCCGCCGTCATGACAACACCATGAACTCGCTGGCTCGGCTGCACCGCAAGGATCAAAGCAGGCACGAGAAAAAGAATTAGTAATGAACGTTTGAGCATGGCTTCTCCCTTTCTGCGGCTACTTGAAAAGTATGTCGTACAGGTTCAGCAGTGCTGGACCAAGCACCACCATGATGATTACCGGGAAAAGAAACAACGTCAGCGGTATCAGGAGTTTCAAGGCGGCCTTTTGCGAGATCTGCTCTGCCCGTTGGCGCCTCTTTGTCCGGAGCGAGTCGGCAAAGATTCGCACTGCCTTGGCGATAGACGAACCATAACGATCGGCCTGGATAAGCAAGGCTACAAAGCTGCGAATGTCCTCGACTCCAGTACGCTCGGCTAGATTGCGCAAAGCCTCCTCACGGCTGCGTCCGACTCGAATTTCCAGATTGACCAGTTCGATTTCGGTATGCATCTCGGGATGCAGCGTTTTCAATTCTTCGGCTACGCGATTGAGCGCCGCGTTAAGACCCAAGCCTGCCTCGACTGCCACTACCAACAAATCCATCGCATCTGCGAGACCCCAGGTAATTCGTTGCTGGCGGCCGGCAATCTTTCTGCGGAGAACATAACGGGGTAGATAGAATCCCACTGCGGCCCCAATCATGCCGAATACAGCAGTGTCAGCGGCACTCCTATTCAGGATGAAACACGCCGTAATCACCATGCTGGGAATTGCGACCAGGAGAGTGACCTGAATTGCACGAAACGCGGTCGCGGCTTCGGGAGAACGGTAGCCAGCCTGAAGCATTTTCTTTTGGAGCTTCATTGCTTCAACGGCCGAGATCGGCATCATGCGGTTGATCGGTTCCGCCACCCGTTCAGCCATGACAGTCACGGGACTGTTTTCTAGCAGCGCCAGCGAGGGATCGATGCTGTCGAGACGAGCATTCATCGTGCTGGCCGGACGCGCGAAGGCCCAATAGACGCTCATCACCGCGAGGGTTAATCCGCTGAACGTAAGAATTATGATTAGTGCTAATAACATCGGTCTCGACTCCTAACTAAGCTTCACACTTTGATAGCCAGAATTTTCTTTATCGTGATTATGCCTAGGATCTGCAGTATGGCCGCGACTGCGAGTATGTAATGGCCTCGTTGATCGTGAAGCAGCAAAGCCATGTACTCCGGGTTAATGATGGTCAATAGGAAAACGATCCCGAAGGGCAACAAACAAAGAATCCACGCGGAACCACGGGAGCTTGTTGTCAGCGTGCGGAAGTCTTCCATCAGTTTGAAACGTTCCCGAACGGTCTGTGACACCTTCTCGAGAATCTCCGACAAGTTCCCGCCCGTTTCTCTCTGGATGTGCATGGCCGTGACGCACAACCGCAGGTCGGTTAAAGGAACGCGCTCGGTCAAACGGTCGAGCGCTACTTTCGTTGAAAGGCCAAGTTTCTGCTCTTCAAATACAATGCGAAATTCCGTCGCGATCGGGTCCGGCATTTCGGTTTGCACCTGATTCAGTGCTTCCGAGAAAGCATGGCCCACCGCCAACGAGCGGCCCAAAAGATCGAGCGTATCCGGAAGCTGAGCATTGATCTTGTGCAAACGCTTCTTTCGTTGGTACGAAACATAGAGAAGCGGCAGGCTCGCTGCGATTACGGCGGGTACCACCGACATGAACAGGTTCATCACTGTCAGTGCCGCAAACAGTGCCAGCGTGCCGGCCAGTAAACAGAACACGAGCAAGCGGCTTACGGTAATCTGTAGACCAGCTTGGCGAATGGTTTGATCGAGTCTTTTAATGAGGTCGAGCGAGGTAAGGATTTGATTGACGACGCGATGACCGCCAATTGAATCTTCGCGAGAGAGTTTTAGCTCGTGATCCTGCGAGCCAAAATCCTGCAACGCCTCGGCAACTCGTTTCTGTAGCCGCATCTGTCGAGCGTCGGCCTTACGAGTCGTCAGGAGGAATATTGCGTAAGTCAGGAACAGAAAGAATAGAAATACAACTGTCGAAATCAACATTCTACTTGCTCCTATAGGAATGCCGGCAGTTGCATTCCGTACTGTTTCAGGCGTTCTGCAAAACGCGGCCGAATGCCTGTACCACGGAATCTGCCAAGCACCTTGCCCGCCGAGTCGATGCCCGCTCGTTCAAATTGGAAGATTTCTTGCATGGCCATTGTGTCGCCTTCCATTCCGGTAATTTCCGAAATAGACATGATGCGACGTGTCCCATCAGTCAGACGCGCAACCTGAATTACCAGGTGCACGGCCGAGGCGATCTGTTGGCGCATGGCCCGGTCTGAAAGCCGCATGCCGGTCATCTGGATCATCGTCTCGAGCCGGGCGAGTGAATCTCGTGCGGTATTCGCGTGGATTGTCGTAAGCGAGCCATCGTGTCCAGTATTCATGGCCTGAAGCATGTCGATCGCTTCACCGCCGCGAACCTCGCCGACCACTATGCGGTCGGGTCTCATACGCAGCGCGTTTCTCACCAAATCCCGTTGCGTGACTTCGCCCTTGCCTTCGATATTTGGTGGACGAGTTTCCAGTCGTACAACGTGCGGTTGTTGGAGCTGCAATTCAGCGGAGTCTTCGATCGTAACGATGCGTTCGTCGCCAGGAATGTAAGCCGAGAGCGCATTCAGTAAGGTTGTCTTACCGGCGCCGGTACCGCCGGAGATGATGATGTTCAAACGGGCCTTCACGCACATCTCAAACAACATCGCGATTTCTCGTGTCAGGGCGCCGTTTTCAATGAGTTGGGGCATCTTCAACGGATCCGATCCGAAGCGGCGAATCGAGAGCACGGGTCCGTCGATAGAGAGAGGCGGAATGATGGCGTTGACGCGCGAGCCATCGGTCAGACGGGCATCAACCATTGGTTGCGCTTCATCGATGCGGCGTCCAACAGTGGAAACGATGCGCTCGATAACCCGCATCAGGTGCTCGTCATCTTTGAAACTGATCGCGGTCCTTTCGAGCTTGCCGCGCCGTTCGATGTAGATGTTCGAATAGGTATTGACGAGAATGTCGGAAATGGTG
Source organism: Pyrinomonadaceae bacterium (assembly GCA_035279345.1). Lineage (GTDB taxonomy): Bacteria > Acidobacteriota > Blastocatellia > Pyrinomonadales > Pyrinomonadaceae > PSRF01. The sequence continues at coordinate 8,868 of DATEHX010000291.1, forward strand.
GAATCAGCGAGAAGCGGTTCCAGTGGCCCAAGGCCGAAAAGTTCATTATGAACTTCGCTCACCAGCCGATCGCGCTCGATGATCGAGAGTGCGGTGTTTTCGGCTATCAACAACTCCTCGACCAGCCGCGATACTTCAGAGCGAACACGATCCGGAGCAAGAGCGTTCAGCTTGGTCAAATCCAGTCGAGTAATGATCGACCGATGAAGCCGCGCTTTCAACTCCTGGAAAGTCTGACTGCCATAGACGCCTTCTTCGGCTGCGAGTGCCGCTATGCCATCGGCGGAATCTTTGATGTATCGTTCTCTTAAGGCCATCGTGTTCTTTACCTCGTAATCAACCCGATTTTCGTTCACGCTAAGTCAGTCGTCGCTGCCAGCTCGAGCGAGCCGTTCGAGCCGTTATTGCGCGCCCGTCCGAAAACTGATCCCAGTAAGCCTCTGCGAGGCTGGGTAGAATTTGTTTGCCTGTTTCCGTTTCCCTGGACCAGGGACGCGATGCGTTTGATTTCGATCGTCAGCTTCGACGAAGGTTCGGATTGGACCAGAGGTTGGCCCAGATTGATCGATTCGATCACCTTTGGATAATCGTTTGGTACGAAACCCACCAAGTGCTCGTCGAGATGAGACTCAACCTTTTGTAATTCAACGTCGATATTCTTGCTCCAGCGATTAACGACCACGCGAATCTTTCCTCGTGGATATCCGAGCCGTTCAAAAACCTTCAAGGCGCGTTTTGTACTGCGGATTCCCGGGATATCGAGTGTCATTACCAGCAGGATGTCATCCGCCAGATCGAGTGCGGCAAGCGTTACCGGATCGAAGGTGTGAGGCAGGTCCAGTACGATACATTCGAAGCGCCGGCCCATCAGGTGAAGAACTTCGGAGACGTCACGCACGGTGATGTCTTCGGCTTCGTGTGCTTCAAGCGGGGCCGCGAGCAGCGATAGGTTTCGCGAGTGAGCAGTTACCATGCTGCTGATCATTGCGTCGTCAAGACGGTCCCGGTGCGCCGCGAAGTCAGCTAACGAGTACTTCGGATCGAGCCCCATAAACGACGCCGCGTCGCCGGCTTGCAGGTTAAGATCTACCAGCAACGTCGGCACGTTCATCGCCGCTGCCAGATTGGCGCTCAAAAAAGAAACACCGGCTCCGCCTTTGCTGGAGAAGACCGCTGCAAAGCGTGCTTGCCGATGGCTCTGACCTTCCGTAGTGCACAACTCCGCGACGTGGTCCAACACGGTTCGCAGTTCGTCGGCTACGATCGGGAGTTGCAAAAACTCGCGCGCACCGGCTCGCATACCGCCGAGGATTAACGGCGGCGACGCATTACTGGCGGCCGTGATAATGGCCGCTTCGGGCACCGCCGCACTCAGCTTCTTGATAAGAGAAAAGGCTCTTTCGGATGCGTCCGCATCCAGGACTATGATGACCGCTGACGGCCTGAGTCTCAGAGCATCGCTGAGTAACGTGTCAGCGTCGTGGCTCTCTGCCAGCACACGTACTCGGGTGGTTACGCTCAGCGCCTCGCGGATCTCTTTCGAGACTTCAACATCTTTGCTTAATGTTATGAACGAAAGTGAATGCATATTTTGCCTTTACCTACTCCTTGAAACCCGTAATCTGTGTCTCTTTCCTTTAGGGAATATTGGGCGGAATGAACCCTGCACTCTCACCGGTAAGTGTCGTGCCATAAGGAGGCATCGCGACCGACGTTGTTTGAGTTGGGAGTACGAAGGGGAAGTTGTAGTTCTGAATCCTAACCGTAACACTGCCTTGCGCTACGTTTAGTCCCGTGTACGTGACGCTGACGTTAGCGGGCTGGAGGTTATAGATCAGAGAGGTCGCGCCTGCTGCCGGCGTAGGCGTCCCATAGATGACGACATTCCTTACCGCCGTGGTGCTGCCGGTTGAATTAAGAACGGCGTAGCGCGCGCCTCTGCGTGTGGCCTCGACCAATGCGTTATGTGTGTAGTAGAGATTTCCCGCCGCAACGATCCCGACGAGCATCATAAAAAACATCAATGCCACGACCGTGAATTCAATTAAAGAACCGCCGCGTTCATTGCCACATGTGTTCGTGAATGTCTTCGATAACATTTAACTTGCCCCTTTAATTGACCATGTAGCGCATCCTGGTGCGCGGGGTTAGTGGGATGTCGAAGGTGCCGCCAGTCAATGTGTTCAGGTTGAACACAAGAAACTCGTAGTTGTAATTGGTGATCTCGACCGTCACATATCTGGGCTGAGCTCCAGCGGCTGGCGGTGTTACGACGATCTTGTTCGCGTTTAGATTCGGCACGATTATCGGATGGTTTGCGTCACCGCATGTATTAGGATCGCCGCACAAGACGACCCTCTTTGCCGCGGCTGTACTCGCCGCGACGTTCGGCACGGTCGACAGATAACGTGCTCCAGCCCGCGTGGCTTTGGCCAACGTTGTGTATTGGTAGAACAATCGGCCTAGTTCTACCGTTCCCGCGAAAAGAAGAATCAGCGCGGGAAGGATGAGCGCAAACTCGATCATCTGGGTGCCGTTTTCGCGCCGAATGAAATTCTTAATGGCGTTTCTTAATCGGGTCATGGCCATCGAGTACCTCATTGGTAGAGCACCGGTAACGTTAGATTCGAGGTTCCTCCTCCGGGAGTGAAAGAGCCGCGACCGATCACCAACCGCTCATCGATCCATTCGACTTCAAACCTGGCGCAGCCATGAGCTGCCTGCGAACACGGGTTGTCGACCACGGGCCGACTCCTCAAGAAGAAGGCCCCGAACTGAATCGTGGGAGCACTAACCGGAGCGCCGGTGTATGTTCCGGGCGCCACGATTGGCACGACCAGGATGCGACGCTGGTCCACGCCGGGTCCATTTGGACTCGGGGCCACTACCGTGGTCCGATCGTTGTAAGACTGGAAGCTTATGCCCTGCGCAATATTGCTGTCTGGAGGAAAACTGGTGGGATTCAATTGGCCCGGCCCGTTCGCATAGATATTGAAACGCGTGTTGACACCATCAGTTATCTGCCGTGGTCCATTGTTCTGGTTGGAACTGGGCGTGGCGTGGAATGGAACGTTGACGTTTAGCGTTTGGCAAATCGATGTGAGCCCCGCGGACAACCTGATTGTTTCACCCGCTCCGTTACCGCTGATCTCGGGGACTTCGAGAATTACGTAATCTTTGTCCGCGAGAGTCATTGAGTTGCCGTTACCCTGGGTGAAATTCAGGGTCATCACTGTGTTAGGTGCGGGAGGATTAAAACCAGGAAGACTCGGATTGGAATCGGCAAGTGCTACGGCGAAAGGAAAGAAGTCGCAGATAGTGTTGATGCCGACCGACATGCCCGCGACGGCACTTTTTGTCTCCGTACGATTGGGGTTGCCCCAAACTCTCGCCGAAAACAACATCGGTGTTGCCACACTGTCCGTAGTTACACGAACGAAGCGATAGTTCGCTGGAGCTGCTGCCGCTGTGGCCGAATTAACGTAAGGCCCGTTTAGATTGACGGCGAATTCCACGTTCACTGCCGAGATATTTACGACCGCATCGTTGAACCCGTAATTGTTAACGATGGCGGTAGCGCGTGCGACGCCATCGTTAATGCCACCAGCTCCGGAGCTCAATTCGCGAGCGGCTGAAAGAGCGGCGGCGTCAGCGGCGTTCTGCAATTCGGTTCGCAGCATGTAGAGCCGTGCGACGTCGATGCAGAGAGCTAAAGCGAGAATGAGCCCACCCATGAGAATGGCGGTCATGATCATCACGCTGCCACGTTCTTTTTTTCGATTCGGTAATGGCGTTCCGGTTACTGATGCCTTAGTCATCGCCTTACTCCTTTGAGTGCTCTCCCGCACGAGTGATGCAGTTTGGACCTCGGAGCGCCTGCGAGCCGCCTGCGCTCCGAGGATTACTATTGATTCGGCGTGCCCTTTGGTGAATTCACCGCGGCCGGCGGCGCGGCGCTTCCCAACGTTTCAACCTTGGCGCCGGAAGTCGCGGGCGCTGCTGTCTTCGCTGGCACCACTGCCGGTGTCGTTGATGTACCGGGAGTCGTGGTAAAGCCGCTTGGTCCAATCAGGCTGGCGCCGCCTTTGGGAGGTTCCACGCCCAACAGGGAACCATTCTTCATGTTGTCCACGTTGGGAAGCGAAGGCAGGTCGTCGCGATTGACTGGCTTCACCAATTGCGCGGTGACGATAAACATCAACTCGGATTCGTTCTTCTGAAACTGCTTCGAACGGAAAAGATTTCCGAGAATGGGAATGTCGCCAATACCGGGCACTCGCGAAAGCGTCTGCGTCTCGTTGTTGTCGAGCAGTCCCGCCAAAGCGAAGCTCTGGCCGTCCCGCAGTTCGATTCCTGTCCTCGCGCGTCGTGTTCTCAGAGCCGGAATTGAGAACCCTTCAAACTTGACGCCGTTAGCGAAATCGAGCGTCGAAACTTCAGGTTCCAGCTCCAGGCGAATGTGATCCTCGTCGATGATCGTGGGTTTGAAGTTGAGACGTACACCGTATTCCTTGAAGATGATCGTTACGTTGCTGCGATCGCCGCTCGCCTGGACCACCGGAACGGGATACTCGCCACCCGCCAGGAAACTCGCTTCCTGACCATTCATCGCGATCAGGTTTGGCTCCGCAAGCGCCCGTAACGCACCCGTTTGCTGGAGGGCTCGAATAAAGGAGAGAGTATTTCCGCCCATCACAAACAGGTTCAGGGAGTTTGCGATGTTGCCGGATAGAAGACCGCCAGCTACATCTCCCAACGAGCTTGGACCAGTACCACTATTGATATAACCGCCGGTTCCGGGTGACGCCTGGTAAGCCCACGAAGTCCCAAGCTCGCGCATTTTGTTGCGGCTGACTTCCGCAACACGCACCTGAAGTTGTACCTGCGTCGCGCTCTTCACCGGCGACTCGAGCAGGTTGACAGTCTTGAATCCGGCGGCTTGGACCACGGCTTCAGCGTGTGTCGCAATGCGCGGATCGCTGACGTTTCCGGAAAGGACTACCGAGCCATTCGCCTGGCTTAACCGGATATCGTCCTTGGGAAACAGTGCCCTGATCTGCGAATCGATGAGCGAAAGGTTTGTGCGCACATAAACGTCGAAGACGACGAAGCGGCTGGAACCTTTTTCCCACGCGATGAAATTGATTTGACCAAAACCCTTACCGTTAACCACCACCTGATTCGAGGTAACGAGCACGGCCTCGGCGATCTCAGGGTTTGATACTGAGAATCGTTCGATGGGGCGGTCGAAGGTCAACAACCTCGACTGTCCAACGAGGACGTTGACGGGAATTGGCTCCTTCGAGTCCGTGCCAAACGACGCATTGGTGCTCATTTCCTGAGCAGCGGCGTGCAGCGGAAAGATAAACAGAAAAACAGTAAGAGTGAGGATGACGTTGCGCACGGCAGAACAGGGCTTCATAACTTTGGACTCCTTGTTGGTTGAAAACTGTTTCGTAAAAACTGACGAGGGATGAGCCGCTTAAGGCATATCAACCTCACGTCTCTTCGTACCCTCGATCAACTCCACGGAGTTGCGCGAAACGGGTTGCGCGACTGGCTTCTCTTCCGCCGGCGCGGCAACTGCAACACGTTTCGGAGGAGCAGGTTTGCTCTTTACAGGCTTGGGCTCTTCACTCTTGGGAGCCGGCACGTCCGTCACCGTGTCGCCGTTGAGCAACGAGTGTTTGTTCGCGCCTTTAGTCTGTGAATCTTCCTGATCGCCGTAGTTGCGCATCACCAACTGCAACTTCCCTTCGTTCGCGGCGAGCACCAGTTTCTCGGCCTGCTCGGGAGTGACTTGCAGCGTTACCGCTTTGACACTCGTAGGCTCGCGTTGATTTTCGGGTGAATCGAGCTTGGGACCACTCGCGAGCACTTTGATGTGCTGCAAAACAATCTTTGAGATCGGGCCCTGACTATTAGTTCCTTGCGTCGCTGGTGGGACGATCACGGCCACGACGTCGACATAAGATCCCGGCATAACAAAACCTGAGACACCCACGACGTCATCAACCTTGACGGTCATGGCGCGATAACCTTCCGGGATGACCGCTGATAAGCCGCCCTCTATTCCTTCCGGAGCGAGCTTCAGCCCGGTTACCGGCTCACGCACACCGATAGGCGTGATCGCTACGCGCCCGGCCACCTCGTCGATCTTGCGGAACACTCCTTCGGGAGCAGACCCATTGGGCATGGGCGCTAACATCAACTGTTCCGAAGAGATCTTTTCGCCGAGCGGTATTTCGACTTTGGCTACGACTACGTTGCCAAGATTTCTGGTATAGGCTTGCACGTTTGACAGGTAACGTGTGACCAGCATTACGCCAAGTACGCCACAGAGCACTGCTCCGGCAAGTGCGATGATGAGCCGTTTGTTTCGCATAAAGTGAATTCTCCCTTTACTGCAAGTGCGTTCTTAAACGCGAAAAAGAAAAAAGGAAACGACGCTGCCTAAACAGATTGGAACCGCGTAAGGGAGCGTGTAGTTTCGGTCTGCGGGCACGGTAAAGCGAGGTACAGTTTGACCCGGTAAAAAACCAACGAAGAACTGGACGACGCTGAGCATCGTTGTTGCCGCACGCCGCATATAGACCATCTTAAGAATCGCCAAAAGACCTCCGGTGAGTGCGACTATCACAAAAGTCTGGAGTACGAGAGAACTACCCAGGACTGCTCCGATAGCAGCAAACAACTTCACATCGCCTGCGCCCATGGTTCCCAGGATGTGCAGCATCAACATGAGAGCGAATGCGATCACCATTCCTAAAAGACTTCCTAAAAAACCAGGCCATGCGCCGAAGAAAGTATTTAGCGCAATGCCACACAGAAGAATCGTAAGAACCTGTTTGTTAGGGATTCGCCGATAACGAACGTCCATATAACTAATGCTCAACACCAATGGAATAAAGATCAGGGCAGTCGCGATATCCTTAGGAACGAGCATTCATAGTCTCCGTGTCATCAGTTTATGAAGCACCTTAACGCCGGTGCGTGAGACGGGTGTTTGTAAAGAACGGCGGGTCGAGGTGGGCAACCCGCCATTCTTCACACGTTTAAGGAAACGCATTTATGGTGCGCCTTCGGCGGTAGCATCCAGCAAGCGATTCTTCAACGCTTCACCCCATCCGCCGGCGCCGGTGCCGGCGTAAACAAACACGGCCACTGCCGCGATCAAGCCAGCGATGACTGCGTATTCCAACGTTTCCATACCGGACTCGTCGTTGATGAAGTTCTTGATTCTGTTCATCGAAATTCTCCTTAGTTGAAGGTTGGTATTAGCTCCAGACCTTTTTAGAAAATTGTCTGGGCAAGATTGCACACATAAAATGCAGGCGTCATCCCAGGAAACCTGAGTGATCGCTCCCTGCCGATCACGGCAACATTTTTGGAGTGCGGTCTTCGTTAGGGCAACGCCTGTGCCAGCTAGTGGTCCATCGTGGCCGCTTAGCTGAAATTCCACGTAAGCACAGCAGTAGCTGCGTTTAAGAAGCGAACCAACAAATCAGTCATGAGCTTCGTTTGAGGTTGACCCTGGTTGAACACTGCTCGCAGGCGAGCACTTGATGCAGAACGCGCAACTTGAAGCGGCAACGATGTAGGACCAGATGGTCCATCTGTCACTTATTTCTATCGAAGGAAGGAAAGCTTGTTTAGTTGGTCGGTGCCTGGACGAGACGGATAGTGCGTGAGTTACGCACTAACGTTGGCGGTTCGATCGTTTTCGAAAGCCTTGTTCGAACTTGGTCTTTGTCGGGGGGGCGGCGCTCGCTTTCACGGTATCTCTATCGCGATAGACCACGCCGCCCTGTCGGGGCTGGATGCCTGCTATTTCCGTTTTAGTTTGTACGCTGGCCGCAAACACTTTGCTGCCACGAAGCAATGCTTCATCACCCTTCTTCAATCCCCATATCAATGCCGCGGGTGATGAGTAGGGGAATATCAAAGCTCCAGTCGCAACTGCTCCGCCTGCCAACGCAGCAGTACGATTGGCGCCCTTCTGCTTTCCTTTCAAAGAGATCGGAATATGCGTTCCATCAACGCCGGCGATGTATTCCATCTCCCATGCCAACATGCCTGCACGACCCAATGGTTTTGCATTTCTGACTTTGATGACACGCGCCCTGGCGATTGCGCCTCGTTCGACTACCAACACGTTGTTAACGAACACGCGGCGCTTTGCGAGAAAGGTTATTGCGTCTCCTTCTTTAGCTTTTGCCGAGGACGATTCCTTCAGTGTTTCCACTTCAACGATCGTGCCTTCCGGAATCTGTACACGTGCCGCGGGCGTCACGTTGGGATCAACATCAGCTAGCGACGGCGGTCCATTCGGAGCCGCGAGCATCGCACGCAATACTTCCTCGGGAACACCGCGCCGGCGTAAATCACGCAACACGGGCGGGAAGATATCGAAATTGCACGCCGAGGTCAGAATCTTCGTAACGATTACTTCGGAGTCCACGTTGTCCTGAACCATCAGCAGCACGTCGTTGTTCCGCAACAGCCTTGGATAGTTCTCCGTCTGCGCTTGCACAGAGCTGCAAATTATCGGAAGGGCTATTGCGATGAGCAAGCAACGAAACGATCTCATGATTGCTTCTCGGGTCGAGGCAGTTGTGCAAACTGCATTAGCAACAGATATGCCTCTAAAGAGATTGAGATTTTCAATAAAACTTACGTCTTGATGCTGCGCGGATTTACACAACTGCTCGCTGGCGAGCAGTGTCGGGGGATGTGGATTGTCAATAAATTAGTGTCGGGTGCTGTTGACCTCTATCACTTCATTTCCCGACAGCAGTTGCAGGCCGTTCAGATCTTCCTCCTGGAGGAATCGCACCGCCATCACGCCATACTGCTTGAGCCGGCGATAGAGCTTGCTGCGATCGATCCCGAGGGCTGCCGCGGCGCGGACCTGGTTTCCGCCAAACTGCTGCAATACCGAAAGAATGTAGCGCTTCTCGACTTCGGCGAGCGGCACCGTGTCGTTCATGTAAGCCTGAAGCAGTTGCCGGAAGCTATCCGCACTCTGTTGCCGATGCTCACTCACGATCTCCGGCGGCAGATCCATCACGCCCAGCTCGTCTTCGAGTCCAAGTGCGAGTGCATACTCGATCACATTTTCGAGTTCACGAACATTGCCCGGCCAGGGATACTCGTTCAACGTGTGCATCGCTTCGGGAGTAAAGCGTGGCACTGAAGTCCGGCCCTGACGTTCAGCCTTCATTCGCAGAAAATGATCGACGAGCAGTGTGATGTCACCGGCGCGAGTGCACAGTTCGGGTAAGTGCAATGGCAGCACTCGCAAACGGTAATAAAGATCGGGACGGAAACGGCCGGCTGCGACTGCTTCCGCAAGGTTGCAGTTCGTGGCCGAGACGATGCGCACGTCGATCGCGATGTTCGCACGCGCACCGATGCGGCGCACCGTGCGTTCCTGCAACACGCGCAGCAGCTTCGCTTGCGCTGAAAGATTCAATGCATCGACTTCGTCGAGAAAGAGCGTGCCGCCGGATGCTTTCTCAAAGAGTCCACTGCGGTTCTCATGTGCACCCGTGAAGGTGCCGCGCTGATGTCCGAAGAGCTCGGCTTCGATCAGCGTTTCGGGAATTGCGGAGCAGTTGATGTCTACAAACGCTTCGTCACAGCGCGGGCTCATGTTGTGAATCGCGCGCGCGGCGAGTTCCTTGCCGGTGCCGGTTGCACCTGTGATCAGGACGGAAGCATCGGTCGGGGCAACGCGCTCGATTACGGAAAACAGTTTCCGCATTACCGGCGATTGGCCCACCAACGTTGGCGTTTGGTGATTGCCTGCAGGTTCGGGAGATTCCGGCTCAAGCGTTCTTGCGGCCGGGCGGTCTCTGCGACTCGAATGGGTATTAACCCAACCGTCAAAGACGGGGGGAGTAGCGAGGGGCATTAATCAACAAACTCCTAGAGAAGAAATCCCTGGGCTGGGCTCCTGCGAGTTCCGTGTCGGGGAGTCAGTCTCTGAGGAGCACTCCTTTCAAACTGGAATTACAAAACAGCTAAAGAAACTACTCTTCCGAATACTTCCATCTGAGAGGGTGCTCTTCGCTTAGTCTGGATCCTTGCTGGTAAAGAGTCCAAACTACGGGTTTGTTTGTTTTGATTAATTTCCTGGACTGTGCGAGACCTTGCGGTTTTGGGTAAAGCTGAAGCCGTGCTAACTCGAACAGTCAAGACGATGATCCGAGCGGCTCCTTGGCAACTCAAGGGCCACTGTGCAGAAGTGGTCCCTTTCCTAGCAAACTCCGTAGGTAAACACTGTCGAGACTGTCGTGTATTGAAAGCTTTGTCCATTGTTTGGACTTGCTTTCTAGAATCGGGACGACTTTCAATTTTGTGCTTACACCTTTATTGACTGGAATGCGACGAACATTACATCTGTCTACTCAATACAGAGACAAGTCGAGGAGAACATCGTGGCTATCAGGCTTTACCTGTCAGCACTGACATTCGTGTTTTTACTGCTCGCCTGGTTCGATCGTGGCGTGGGAGTGCTGGAAGCTACAGTCGTGACATCCGCTCTCGTTTACTTAATCCTTGACGCCCGTGAACACTTGCAACTTGTTAAAACAGATGTCGACCTATTGCAACAACTCGAAGCAAAAATGTCAGTACTGTTGAGTACACATGACAACAATTGTTAACGCTCTTATTAGTTTTATGGCCGCGCTCATCTTGCATGAGTTGGGCCACTTCTTTGCCGCGCGTGTTTGCGGCGTGCCGATCAAACAAGCGGGACTGGGTTGGGGACCAAAGCTTTTCGGTGTTCGCGTCAGTGATATTGACTATCAACTGCGTGCTTTACCGGTTGGCGCGTATATTCAAATGGACATGGTCGTGTTGCAAACGCGCCCGTTGTTTCAACAGTTGTTTGTACTCGGCGCGGGGATTGGCGTGAACCTGGTGCTTTGTGTTTTAACGTGGGGGTCGCTCTTCAGCACGCTGAATCTCGCACTGGCGATTGGAAATCTCGTACCGTTTTATCAGCTTGATGGCTGGAAGAGCGCAATGGTGATCTGCCGGCGATTGTTTGGTCGAAACGCGTTCGTTGAGTGGGGATTGACGCTTTGTGGCGGCGTGATCGCGTTGTCGGTTTTTATCCGGGCTTTTCTAAATTTCTGAAATGAACATGATCTTTCCTACCAACATCGATAGCCGCCGGCTCGCCAAAGCTTACATCGCTTTGGCCTTCGCACAGGACGTTGCAAAGGGTTACGTAAGCGAAAACAAATCGCTTCACCCACTGCTAAGTGCGCTCGACATGTCAGCTAAGTTGTTGGAAGAAATTCTGGAAGATGTGTTGCCGGAAGAGGATCTTTCTGCCACAGACAACACGGACCACACCGAATTAGTTATGTAGTCCGTGTTTGTCTGTGTGAGTCAGTGGCTTACATGCCCATTCCGCTCATGCCGCCCATACCGCCCGGCATTCCGGAACCGCCGCCCTTTTCGTCCTCAGGAAGCTCAGAAACCATCGCTTCAGTCGTCAGCATCAAGCCGGCGATCGAAGCCGCGTTCTGAAGCGCGGTGCGAGTCACCTTGGCCGGATCGATAACGCCCGCCTTCACGAGATCCTCAAACGTTTCGGTGGCTGCGTTGAAGCCGACGTTCTCGTTCTTCTCAGAACGAACACGTTCGACAACAACGGCGCCTTCTTTACCAGCGTTCTGAACGATCTGGCGCAGTGGCTCTTCCAACGCACGGCGAACAATGTTCACGCCGATCTGCTCGTCGGGATCGCCTGAACCGTCTTTGCTGAGGTCGTATTTCTCGAGTGCCTTGGCCGCGCGTACCAGCGTGACGCCGCCACCCGGAACAATGCCTTCCTCAACGGCAGCGCGTGTCGCGTGCATCGCATCCTCAACACGTGCCTTCTTCTCTTTCATCTCGGTCTCGGTTGCAGCACCGACTTTGATCACCGCGACACCGCCGACGAGTTTGGCGAGACGCTCCTGGAGTTTCTCGCGGTCGTAGTCGGAAGTGGTGTCTTCGATCTGGGCGCGCAGAGTCTTGACGCGGCCTTCGATGTCTGACTGTTTGCCGGCGCCTTCAACGATCGTGGTGTTGTCTTTGTCGATCGTGATCTTCTTGGCGCGTCCGAGATCTTCGAGTTTGACGTTCTCGAGTTTGATACCGAGGTCCTCACTGATGACCTTGCCACCGGTGAGAATCGCGATGTCTTCGAGCATCGCCTTGCGGCGATCGCCAAAGCCCGGAGCCTTCACGGCTGCGATGTTCAACGTGCCGCGGAGTTTGTTAACGACGAGTGTGGCCAACGCTTCGCCTTCGACGTCCTCGGCGATGATCAGCATCGGCTTGCCCATCTTCGCAACCTGCTCCAACAACGGCAGCAGATCTTTCATCGAGCTGATCTTCTTCTCGTTGATGAGGATCAGTGGATTGTCGAGCACGGCTTCCATGCGCTCGGGATCGGTGACGAAGTAGGGGCTGAGATAGCCGCGGTCGAACTGCATACCTTCGACAACTTCGAGCGACGTTTCCATCGTCTTCGATTCTTCAACGGTGATCACACCGTCTTTGCCGACTTTGTTCATCGCTTCGGCGATGATGTTGCCGATGGTCGTGTCGCCGTTGGCGGAAACAGTTCCGACCTGCGCGATCGCATCGCCCTTGACGGGCTTCGAGAGACGTCTGATTTCTTCAGTCGCGCGCTCGACGGCCTTGTCGATACCACGCTTGAGGGCCATTGGATTGGCGCCGGCCGCAACAGTCTTCACGCCTTCGCGGAAGATCGCCTGGGCGAGAACAGTCGCGGTGGTGGTGCCGTCGCCGGCAACGTCTGAGGTTTTGGAAGCGACTTCGCGCACCATCTGGGCGCCCATGTTTTCCAAAGCATCTTTGAGTTCGATCTCTTTTGCGACGGTAACGCCGTCTTTAGTGATTGTGGGTGAGCCAAACTTCTTGTCGATCACCACGTTTCGGCCTTTCGGGCCGAGGGTGATCTTGACAGCGTCGGCGAGCTGGTTAATACCGCGCAAGATCGCTGCCCGCGAGTCCTCACCGTGGATTACTTGCTTAGCCATTTCTCTATCTTCTCCTGCTTAAATTTGAGTAGGACAGATTCTTGTCTGTCTTTGCTGCGGACTCGTAGTCGACTTCTTTAGACTACTTGCCGCCTTTCTTTCCGCCCGAGGCAGCGCCGGCGCGCTCGAGGATGCCGAGGATCTCATCCTCGCGCATGATCAAGTACTCATCGCCGTCGATCTTGATTTCCGAACCGCTGTATTTGCCGAAGAGAACGCGATCGCCGACCTTCACGTCGAGGGTCTGACGGGAGCCGTCATCTTTATATTTGCCTTCGCCGACAGCAATGACTTCGCCTTCCTGAGGCTTTTCCTTGGCAGTGTCCGGGATAATGATGCCCCCCCGAATCTGCTCGCCTTCCTCAATCCGGCGCACGATCACGCGGTCATGAAGAGGCCTGATATTCGTAGCCATAACCTGGAATCTCCTTTCAACTGGTCGAGAAATTTGGTGAATTAGGATGTATAACTAGCACTCGATATTTGAGAGTGCTAAGAATAGAGCGAGAGACGTGCGGATGTCAACGGCTGTTGTAAGAGTTGGACATGATTAACAGAATTTACAGGGTTTCCAATCTGGTAATCCTGAAATCCTGTCCACTTTATCGCGTGGCGCGTTTGGGGCGAGTGCCGTTGCGGTCCTGGCGATCGTAGGAGGCGACGCGCTTGGCGAGGGTGTTGCGATGGATCCCTAAGATGACCGCGGTCTTGGAGAGGTGTTGCTTGTTTTTGGCGAGGGCCTTCTTGATGTAGAGCTTTTCGAACTCCGAAAGTGCTTCGTCGAGGAGGATTTGGCCTTCCAACATTTCGTCGATCAAGGTTTCAAGCCGCGCACGCATGATTCAATCTCCAGCAGGAGAGAATTGGCAGCGACGGTGGGTGAGTCGCTCGCCGAGAAAGCTCTTTGTTAGTAAACGCTAAAGCTCTTTTCCGGTTAGTAGTCGGTACGCTTCGAGATAGCGAGCAGTGGTGGCTGCGGCGACTTCCGCCGGAATCTCGGGTGCGGGCGGTTTCTTGTCCCAATCGAGGGTCTCGAGATAGTCGCGCACAAACTGCTTATCAAACGATGGTTGCGAACGGCCCGGCTCGTATTCGTCGGCCGGCCAGAACCGTGAGGAATCCGGCGTCAACACTTCATCAATCAAAAGCAGTTCACCATTCTTGTCCACGCCAAATTCAAACTTCGTATCCGCAATGATGATCTGCCGCTGACGTGCGTATTCGTGAGCTTCTGAATATAGACGCAACGACGTGTCGCGAAGCTGCGCAGTTCGTTCCTCACCGATCAACTCGCGCACCTGATCTTCGGTGATGTTCTCATCGTGTCCTACTTCGGCCTTAGTAGAAGGTGTGAACAACGGCTCCGGTAACTTCGCCGACTCCTGCAATCCAACCGGCAACTTGTGGCCACACACTTCACCGGTGCGCAAGTAATCCTTCCAACCCGAACCAACCAGATAACCACGCACGACACATTCAACCGGAAACACTTCCGCACGACGCACGAGCATCGCGCGTCCTTTGAGCGTCTGCGCGTGACGCTGCACGGCCTCGGGCATCTCTTCAATCTTCGCGGTGATCTGATGATTCGCGACGACGTGACCGAGTTTCTCAAACCAAAACTCCGAAAGCGCGGTCAACACTTCGCCTTTACGTTGAATCGGCGTCGGCAGAATACAATCAAATGCGGAAATGCGATCGGTCGCGACGATCAGCAAACTGTCGTCGTCGACAGCATAAACGTCGCGCACTTTTCCACGCCTTACGAGCTTGAGATCAGAAAGAGATGTTTGCAGCAGAGTGGCAGCACTCATGTTGTTAGCTGCCCTCCGAGCAGCGAAGATTTACTTTTGTTAAGAGTCGATCCGGATTGTGCTCGCGGTAAAAAACTTTGTCAAGACATGCTCTGATTTAAGTGTTAGATCCTGTCAACTGCTTAGCGCTTCGCGCAAACGACGAATTTGTGCCGCGTGATTGTGTGCGTGATCCGCGTAAATGCGCAGCCAGTCTTCAGCACTGTAGCGTCCGTTCTCAGTGTGCGTTCCTGCCCGTTGCCAGTCTTCTTCTGACATCAACGGCAACAACTGCGCGGTCGTTGCGCGCGCGGAGCGAAACGCTTCGAGCGCCGGCGCCATGTCGCGTTCGTTGTAGCGTAACCGTTTTGCAAACTCATCCTGATCGTAACCATGAATCAACGGCTGGTTTTCGCAGAGCAGTCGTCTGATCCTTACCGCCGACGTCGTTTCGCTGTCGCCGAGATGATGAACAATCTCTCGCGCACTCCACTTGCCGGGAATCGGATGCGCGCCCAGACTCTCCGCCGGAAAGTTGTTGAGCGCGTTCGTTACTTCGTCATAACCGGAAGCATATTGTTTAATGAGGGCGTTACGTTCTTCGGGTGTCATGGTTTTGGTCCTTATAGTAATAGGGTCAAACTTTTGTCAGGAGCATAGCAGAGATTTGGCGGCCTGTTCAGTTCTGGTCAGTTTCGGGACGTTGTCGTTAAGTTTGGGCTTGAACACCCGGGCAATTCTCCTGTACTATCCTCCCCGAACCGAATTTGCGCCAAAGACCCCGATGGTGCTTACCCTCTGAGCCTCCTGCTTGTCAGTTCATTTCGACGAACTATTCTGATGGCTACAGCTACTGACAGACAGAAAATCGCAAAAGATAACTTCCCTGTACCCGACTCAGGCGAACGCAAGGTCTCGCTACTGGTAGTCGAGGACGATGAAAACATCTCAACCGCAATCAGCGAGTATTTCTCGCGCGCCGGTTACAACGTGCGGACCGTCGAAGACGGCCTCAACGGTGTAAAGGCGGCCTTGGACGATCCACCCGATGCGGTGGTCCTCGATCTAATGCTGCCGAAGATGGACGGCCTTGCCGTTTGTAAGGAACTCAGGGAAAAGGTCGGCTACTTACCAATACTTATGCTCACAGCCAAGGACGACGTCGTCGACAAAGTCCTCGGACTGGAGATGGGCGCGGACGATTACATCACCAAGCCCTTCAGCTTGCGCGAGCTGGAAGCACGCATCAAGTCGGTGCTGCGGCGCACGCGCAATGGCCCAAGTAGCGA
>DATEHX010000292.1:0-17402 GCA_035279345.1 Pyrinomonadaceae bacterium
ACGCGGCGCGTTGATCGGAAACTCGCAAGCGATGCAGCGCGTGCGCAGCATGATCGACAAGGTTGCGGAAACCGATGCGACGGTCCTGGTCCGCGGCGAATCCGGAACCGGAAAAGAGCTCGTCGCGCGCGAGTTGCATGAAAGAAACAACGTGCGGCGCAATGGTTCGTTCGTCGCTGTGAACTGTGCGGCGTTGCCTTCCGAGCTGATCGAATCCGAGCTGTTTGGTCACGAAAAAGGTGCATTTACAGGGGCCGCAGCACGGCGGGAAGGGAAGTTTGAGCAGGCTGACGGCGGCACTTTGTTTCTCGACGAGATCGGCGACATGAGCGCCAACGTGCAGGCAAAACTTCTGCGCGCGCTCGAAGAACGGCGCATTGAACGCCTCGGAGCCAACGAAACGATTCCCGTCGATGTGCGCATCGTCAGCGCCACGCATCGTCCCCTGGAACAGGAGATCACGAACGGTAATTTTCGCGCGGACCTGTTTTATCGTTTGCGCGTAGTGACGGTCGACATTCCGCCATTGCGCGAACGTCGTGAAGACATTCCGATGCTCACCGAGACATTTGTGCGTCTCGCCGCGGAGCGTTACGATTTGCCCGAGCGCGGTCTCAGCCAGGGCACGTTGAAGCGGCTGCTTGAATACAACTGGCCGGGCAATGTGCGCGAATTGAAGAACACGATCGATCGCGCCGTGATCATGGCGGAAAACGACGAGGTCACGCCGCGAGATTTACCCGACGAAATTACGGCCGGGTTGCCGTTGAGCACGGTGTCTGAAGACGCCGATGAGAGCAACGGTTTGCGGGTGCCGTTCACGGCTGATTTTCGTGAGGACCGGCGGGAGTTTGAGCGTCGTTACATCTCACGGTGCCTCGAACACACACATGGCAACGTGACCCGTGCGGCCGAGATTCTCGACATGCACCGGCAGTCGCTCCAGCACAAGTTGCGCCAGCTCGGGCTGGGCCGGCGTTATGTCTCAGTAAACGGCGATGGGCAGGAAAATTCCGACAGTTGACGGATTCATAGGACATGAAAGCACGGGTTGACGCCATCATTCAGCGGGAGCAGGCCGAGTATCTCAATCGTCTGCACGTTCAAAACGATCCGATTCTTCAAGAAATGGAAGCTTATGCGGCCGAGCATCGCGTGCCGATCGCGGATCCGGAGGTCGCTCGTTTTTTGGAGATCACCGCATACTCGATTGGGGCGCAGGGTGCCTTGGAGATCGGCATGGCCATCGGGTATTCGGTGGTCCATCTCGCGCGCGGCATGGGCGATGGCGGTGTGGTCGTCACGATCGAACCGAACGACGAAATGATCAAAACCGCGTCCGGTTATCTTCAACGCGCAAACCTCTTCCACCAGGTGCAGATCAAACGCGGCAAAGCTCTGGACGTCATGCCGCAGCTTACAGACACGTTCGATCTCCTCTATATCGATGCGGTAAAAGAAGAGTACGCGCAGTATCTCGATCTCGGTTTACCGCTTTTGCGATCCGGTGGCGTTGTGATCGTCGACAACCTGCTCTGGGGCGGAAGAGTGGCGCAACCCGCGAGCGAGAATGACGAAAGCTCGACCACAGCGCTGCGCGAATTCAATGATTACTTCATCAACCACCCTCAACTTCGATCCGAAATTCTGTCCGTCGGCGACGGTTTAGGCTACGCGGTGAAAATCTCTTAGACAGAATTTCAGAATTAACAAGACTGGTCTAACTCAAAGAATATCTTGTAAGTCTTGTGCATCCTGTCTGCCGCATGATAAGTTCGCGGACTGCTGAAGGAGGTTCCGCGATGAGCCGTATCAACTGGAAGCAAATTTGTGCTCTCGTTTTGCTCGCGTCGATGGCTTACACGACGCTGTCATGCACCGTTGCCTCGAGCAATGAACTCTACTTCGGTAAAACCACTCCTCCCGACAGAAACATCCTTCGTTACGTAACCGGTGACGAGCCGGAAACACTCGATCCAGCGGTCAGCGATGGTCAACCGGAAGCGCGTATTTATATGGCGCTTTTCGAAGGACTGGTTGAATACCATCCCAAAACCATGGAACCGATCCCAGCGCTCGCAACTCACTGGCGCGCCAACGACGACTCTTCCGAATTCACGTTCTACCTGCGACGCAACGGCCGTTGGTCCAATGGCGATCCGATCGATGCGAATGACTTCGTTTACAGCATTCGCCGCGCGCTCTCCAAAGAAACTGCTTCGCGCACCGCCGGTCTCGCTTCCTACATCAAGTATGCGAAGGAATACACCTCCGGCGCTGTGTTTGTGCGCGATCCGAGTAACGGCAAGTTTCTTTTAGCCAAAGATTTTGACGAGCACATGGCGCCTGAACCGCTGAGTGGCAGTCCTGTAGACACGGCCAAAGGTGAGTATCAACCAACAGCGGAAGAATCACAGCCGCCTGCCGATTCGGCGTTTCATCAATCGCTTCACACTCCGCTGCGCCTGTCTTTACCTGGTGACGAGAAATCACGAACAAAACTACTGAACGCGAACGCCAAACTAAAAGCGGCAGTCACTGGCAAGGAGCTGGTTCCAGTGCGTGCTGAAGATCTCGGCGTCGAAGCGGTCGATCAGTACAGCGTGCGATACTCGCTAACGTTACCGGCGCCTTTCTTTGTCGGCATGTTAGCCCATCAACTCTTTCGTATTTCGCCGCGCAAGGTCATCGAGAAGTATGGCGCGCAGTGGGCGCTGGCGGAACACGTCGTGACCTGTGGTCCATTCAAGGTAAAAACCTGGCGGCCGTATGACAAGCTGGTGGTCGAACGCGATCCGATGTACTGGGACGCGGCGAACGTCAAGCTCGACGAGATTCATTTCTTTCCAATGCAGGACAATCCTTCGATCATGAATGTTTATAAGGTCGGAGAGATCGACGCGGTTCTCAATCACACGGTGCCGAATGCGTGGCTGCACGTCGTCCGGGAAAAGAAAGATTACATGGACGCGGTCGAAGCAGCGATCGATTACCTGATGATCAATACGACCAAGCCGCCGATGACGGACGTGCGAGTGCGCCGTGCATTCAACATGGCGATCGACAAGCAGGCGTGGGCTACCTGGCGCAAGATCGTAAAGCCGCTGACGGCTTTCACGCCCACACGCATTTTCAACAACTACCCGCAGCCGCAAGGCGATCAATTCAATCCCGAAGAAGCGCGCCGATTACTCGGGGAAGCCGGGTTTCCAGTGACTAAAAACGGCGACGGCAGTTATTCCTGCCCGAAGTTTCCGGTGAACGACGTCGAATACATCTACAACACACAGGAATCAAACAAGGCGATGGCTGAGTGGATGCAAGCGCAGTGGAAACAGAACCTCGGCATCACCGTCACCCTGCGAAACATGGATTGGAAGACTTTCCTGGTCACGAAGGACAAGCTCGAATACAAAGGTTTTGCGCGTGGCGCCTGGGGAGCGGACTACATGGATCCGTTTACGTTCCTGGGCATCTTTTATACTAACGACAGCGGCACAGGTTGGTTTGACCCGAAATACGTGGCGTTGATTGACGAGGCGAACCGGACACTCGATCACAAGAAGCGTTACGAACTGCTGGCAAAAGCCGAAGCGTACATGCTCGAAGCGCAACCAGTGGTTCCGCTCGACACTGCATCGGTCAATTGGGTCAAGAAGCCTTACGTGAAGGGAATGTATCCAACTCCGGCATCTTTGTTTCCCTGGAAGTACGTTTACATCGAACGCGATCCGGCCAAGTGGGACTCGGGGACACCGAGTTTGGCCGAATAACAAAACTCGCAAATGCTTCGCTTCATAATCAGACGCCTCCTGATTACGATCCCTACGATTCTGGTCGTGATTACGATTACCTGGGGCTTGATCAAACTCGCCCCCGGTAACTTCTATTCCGGCGAGAAAAGGCTGCCGCCTGCCATCGAAAAGAACATCCGCGAGAAGTATGGTCTCGACAAGCCGTGGTACCAGCAATACGGCAAGACGATGTGGAACATCGTGCGGCATTTCGACTTCGGCACTTCACTGCGATTCGAAGGACAGTCCGTAAACGGGATCATCTGGCGCTCATTGCCAGTGTCTGCCGCTGTCGGAATTTTGGCGTATCTGCTGGCGCTGATTGTCGGAATAACGATGGGCTCGATTGCCGCGCTCAAACAGAATTCACGCTGGGATTACTCGTCGATGGCTCTCGCGATGCTCGGGATTTCGATTCCAAACTTCGTGCTTGGCCCGATTCTCGTGCTGGTGTTTTCGCTGAGTCTTTACTGGTTGCCGCCTTCGCGTTGGGGTGGCTTTCCCAGTTGGAATTTGGTTTTGCCGGTGATCACACTATCGGCGATCTACATGGCTTACATCGCGCGGCTCACGCGCGCGGGCATGCTCGAAGTGCTGCGTTCAGATTACATTCGCACGGCGCGCGCAAAGGGTTTGAGTGAGAAGGACGTCGTAATCAAACACGCGCTGCGCGGTGGCTTGATGCCCGTTGTTTCGTTTACCGGTCCGGCGTTGGCGTTTCTGTTGACGGGAACTGTGGTAGTCGAGCGGATCTTCTCGTTGCCGGGTTTGGGCAATTACTTTATTCAGGCTTCGCTGAATCGTGACGAGCCGTTAATTATCGGCATCGTGGCGTTCATCGCGATCACGTTGCTGTTCATGAACCTGCTAGTGGACATCGTTTACGCGTACCTCGATCCGCGTGTGAGATACAACTAGAACGTTTGATGGAACCAGAGAACAAGATCAGTCCGGAGATGGCAGTCGCCGAAGAAGTGCATTCGGAAGAGCCGAACGAGTTTGTGCGTGGCACGTCGTTGTGGCGCGACGCGTGGCGGCGTTTGTTGAAGAACAAGCTCGCGGTGTTTGGTCTCATCGTCGTGATATTGATCACGCTCGCTTCGATTACTGGTCCAACAATCATCAAGCGCACGTTCGGTTTCACGCCTGACTACATTCCGACCGGTGACATGAAACTCGTGCGATCGTTTCCGCCGTTCAGGGGTCCTGATGGTGAGTTTTCCTGGAAACACCCGATGGGCACTGACAACGCCGGACGCGATCAACTCGCACGCGTGTTACAGGGCGGGCAGATCTCGCTGTTCGTCGGCATCATCGCGACACTGGTGTCTTTGATCATTGGCGTCAGCTACGGCGCGATCTCCGGTTACGTCGGCGGGAGTGTTGATAATCTGATGATGCGGATCGTCGACGTACTTTATTCGCTGCCGTACGTGATTCTCGTCATCGTCTTGTTGGCGATGTTTCGCGGTCAAACGCCGCGCGGGCAGTTGATACTGTTGTTTGTCGCGCTTGGTTCTGTGTCGTGGTTGACGATGGCGCGCATCGTTCGCGGTCAGGTGCTGTCTTTAAAGAATCAGGAGTTCGTGCTGGCCGCACGAGCGACTGGCGTGTCAGCACCGCGCATCATCTTTCGTCACCTCGTGCCGAACACTTTAGGACCCGTGATCGTCTACGCGACGCTAACGATTCCACAGATCATGTTGACTGAGGCGTTCCTGTCGTTTCTCGGTTTGGGCGTGCAGGCGCCGCTCGCATCGTGGGGCAGTCTCGCGGCCGACGGCATCCAGAACATCGGCATCTTTCCGTGGCAACTGATCTTTCCGGGCGTCACGATGGCGCTGACGCTCTTCTCGCTAAACTTTCTCGGCGATGGCCTGCGGGACGCGCTGGACCCGCAAATGAGGACGGTATAGGTCCATATGACCTATTGGACCTATTGACCCATGATCAACGGCACCCTTCTCGAGATCAAAAATCTCAAGACCTATTTCGAAACCGACGACGGCCTCGTGAAGGCTGTCGATGGGATTTCGTTTCAGCTCCAGCGCGGCGAGACGCTCGGCATCGTCGGTGAATCGGGTTCCGGAAAGTCCGTTACAAACCTCTCGATCATTCGCCTCATTCCAGATCCGCCAGGCAAGATCGTCTCGGGCGAGGTGATCTTCAAAGGTCAGGACATTCTTTTATTACCACCCGATGCGGTGCGAAAGATTCGCGGGCGTCGCATCGCAATGATCTTCCAGGATCCGATGACCTCACTGAATCCGTTCATGAAGATCTCCAAACAACTGATGGAGATGACCCAACTGCATCTCGGTCACACGAAAGCACAGGCTTACGAGCACGCGGTGAAAATGCTCGAGACCGTCGGTATACCTGACGCACGCACGCGAGCCGAAAGCTACCCACACGAGTTTTCCGGCGGCATGCGCCAGCGCGTGATGATCGCGATGGCTCTGTCGTGCGAACCCGAGTTGCTGATCGCCGACGAACCCACAACGGCCCTCGACGTCACGATCCAGGCGCAGATTCTTGAACTTATCAAGAAACTCAAACAAGAAACGGGAACCAGCGTCATCCTGATCACACACGATCTCGGCGTCGTGGCCGGCATGACCGATCACGTGATCGTAATGTACGCCGGAAAAATTTTCGAACAAGCGAAAACGAAAGAGTTGTTTGCGCGTCCCGGTAATCCGTACACCAAAGGATTGCTGCGCTCGGTACCCGATCCGACAGCCGAGCAAGGCAAGCTTTATCAGATTCCCGGACTGCCGCCCGATGTGGCCCATCTGAAACCCGGCTGTCCGTTTGCCGAGCGTTGCGAACGCGCTGAGGACATCTGCCGGCGCGAGTTTCCGCCGTTTGTCGAGTTAACACCCGATCATCATTCACTCTGTCATTTCGCGAACGAGGTTTATGGTGGCTGAAGAAACTCTCATCGCCATTAAAGATCTAAAAGTTCATTTCAACCTCGGCGGCAAGCGCGTCGTCAAGGCAGTCGACGGCGTCACGCTCGACATCGCAAAGGGTGAGACTCTCGGACTCGTCGGCGAATCCGGTTGCGGCAAATCAACACTCGGCCGTGCGATCCTGCGATTAACAGAACCAACCAGCGGACAAGTCTTGTATCGCAATAACGACCTGGCCCATCTTTCGCGCAGACAATTGCGCGAGCAACGGCGGCATCTGCAAATCATTTTTCAGGATCCTTACGCGTCGCTGAATCCACGCATGACCGTGGGCCAGATCGTCGGCGAACCGTTAGAGACGTTTCATCTCGCGCGAGGAAGGGAAGCAGAGCAACGCGTTCAGGAATTACTCGAAACCGTTGGCCTCAGCAAGAGATTCATCAAGCGTTATCCTCACGAGTTCTCAGGCGGACAACGCCAACGCATCGGCATTGCGCGCGCCCTCGCCGTCGATCCCGACTTCATCGTCGCCGACGAACCGATCTCCGCGCTGGACGTCTCGATCCAGGCGCAGATCATGAACCTGCTTGAGAAGTTGCGGCGAGAGAAGAATCTCACTTATCTTTTCATCTCACACGATCTGCGGGCGATCCGGCACGTCTCCGATCGGGTGGCGGTGATGTACCTGGGCAAGCTGGTCGAGCTTGCCGACGCCAAGACAATCTACGTTGAACCGTTGATGCCTTACACGAAGGCGCTGATTTCCGCGGTGCCCGTGCCCGATCCCGAGATCGAGGCGACGAGACAACGTATAATGCTGGAGGGCGACGTTCCCTCGCCAATCAATCCGCCAACGGGATGTCCCTTTCATACCCGTTGTCCCTATGCGATTGATGTTTGCAAGGAGGTGGTTCCTCAACTAGTTGAGATTAAACCTGCGCATTTCGCCGCCTGCGTCAGGATTAGCCCGGCGATGCCTCACATCGAGGAGGTCCCGCCCGGCTCAGCTCCCGGCCTCGAATAAGCTCCCTCATTCGTGGCATTTTGGCCCGCTGCACTTGAAATCCCCTATCCATTGGGAGTTTAGGACTAAGGTAATCCTCGTGTGCGGATGAGGGAGAGTTCCATATGCTTGTGCCCAGAAGCTAATGAAGAAGTCCCCCATTGCCCCAGATACTCAAGAACACCGCGAAGACGCCCCTTCCGCGTGGCCGGAGGTTCAGGATGGACTTGCGGCGAACTCGGGGCTCGCCTTGCTTCTGGTCGAGGGGCATCAACCGCCCGCAATCGTCGTTTCCAACAACAATTCCATTTGCCACGCGTTTCAGACTTCGCCCGAGCACGCGCAACTCTGCGAACCTTACTGCGGCGCCGCTCACGCTGAAGCAACCAAGACCGGCGGCACGATCGAATACAAGTGTCACGCGGGATTGCAGTGTTTTGCGAAGCCAGTCGAACTGGGCGGCAAACGCAACCTGGCGATGATCGGCGGCCGCGCGTTCATCAAGGGCGGTGACTACCAGCAATTGATGGAACGCTTCCGGGCGGGCGACCTGCAAAGTCTCGCGGCTGATGAAACGTTTTCAAATGTAATCTTTTCGGAAATGCAGCGTCTCGATGAACTTGCCGAACGCGTGGACAGTTCTACGCGGCGTTTCCACGGCGCCTCGTCAAACGGCTCTGACAAGCCCAAGGCGAAACCCCAACCGGCGGCACCGCCTGCGGAACCCGATCTCGAACAGGAAATCCGCCGCTTACGGACCGAACTGGAGTCGCGTTCGCGGTTTACAAACTCACTACAGCACTTTCTCGAACGAATCAGTTGCGCCGATCCGGCGAAGACTTACAACTCGATCGTCAGCAACTCAAAAGAGTTGTTGCAGTCGGAACGCGCCTCGATCCTAGTGCTTAACGAAAATTCAAACGAACTGATTCTGAAAGCCGCGAGCGGATTCGCAACCGACCCGGCGAAGGTTGGACCGATTCGCGTCGGTGAGGGTGTTTCCGGAAAGGTGATCGACACTGGAAAACCGCTGATCGTCACGGACCTGCGGCATGAAGGCCGCACGCCTGCCCCACCTGAGCGCCGTTACAAAACAGAT
Source organism: Pyrinomonadaceae bacterium (assembly GCA_035279345.1). Classification (GTDB taxonomy): domain Bacteria; phylum Acidobacteriota; class Blastocatellia; order Pyrinomonadales; family Pyrinomonadaceae; genus PSRF01. The sequence continues at coordinate 8,812 of DATEHX010000292.1, forward strand.
TCATTCATCAGTTATCCGATCGTAATCAATGGCCGCAAGGTTGGGGTTTTAAATGTGACGGATAAGTCAGGTGGACGCACGTTTGACGAAGTCGATCTCGGACTACTTGAAATCATCGGGCCGCAAGTAGCGCTCGCACTGGAACGCGCCGAATGGCAGGAACGCGCGACCGAGTTTCAACTGATGTCGATCACGGATCCACTGACCGCGCTGCCGAACCGGCGCTATCTCGAAGAACGTCTCATGGAAGAGTTGAACCGTTCCAAGCGTTATGACTATCCCATGAGCTTCCTGATGATCGACATCGACGATTTCAAGGCATACAACGACAAGAACGGACACCAGGCCGGCGATCTCGCACTACAAATCACCGCGCATTGTTTGAAAGGCGCGTTGCGTTCGGCGGACGTGGCTTCGCGTTACGGCGGTGAGGAGTTCTGCATTCTGTTGCCGCAGACTGGTCTCGTAGAGGCAGGAGCGATTGCGGATCGCATTCGGCAGCGCGTCAGCACTACGCACTTTCCGCATGGCAAGACTCAACCACTGGGTCACGTGACTGTCAGCATCGGCGTCTCGACGTTCTCGTCGATCGTTAACACTTCGGAAAACATTATCGCGGCGGCGGACCGCGCGCTTTATCAAGCGAAGCACATGGGCAAGGACAGGGTCGTCTTCTACGGAGAAGAACACACTTCAACATGAGCACAGGTAGTTCCAGCGAGAACTTCCGGCGTATTCTCGGCCGCGTCGCGCCACCCGATTTTGTCGGGCGCACCGAGGAACTCGCCGCGGTCATGACTCACGCTGCGGCTGAGAATGCCGGGCGTGGTCTGCTGCTGCTCATGGAACCTTCTGCCGGCGTCTCCGAACTACTGCGCCAGGCTTACGATCGCATCTTCAATCAACGCACCGAAGTCATTCCGATCTACTTCGCGTTCACGCGCAACGAAACGACCGCGGTGAGCGCGGCGATCGAGTTTCTCAACACGTTTCTTCAGCAGTACATCGCGTTTCGCCGCAACGAACCGTTTGTTTCGAATGCTACGTTGACGCTTCAGGACCTGCTCGAGCTCGCGCCGCCCGCCGATCACGAATGGATCGAGCAACTGAGCGAATCGTATACGCGCCTGCGTTTCAGCAACGACGACAAAGCCCTCGTTCGCTTCTGTCTTGGCGCGCCGCAACGCATTCCAGCGGGACGTGGACGTCCGTTAATCATGTTGGATGGCGCGCAGCTTGCCGAGTATCTGAACGGCGCAGTCGTGTTGGGAACGGAAGTCCTGCGCGTCTTCGGCCGCGGCGGTTTTACTTTCGTGCTCGCGGGTTTGCGGCGCCAGATTTTAGAAGCAGCGCACGAGGCTGAATGCAATTTTGAATTACTGGATCTGTTGCGTCTGAAACGGCTGAAGGCCAAGGAAGCTTCGCTCCTCGTCGAGCACGTGGCCCAACGCCAACACGTAGTCACAAGCGAAGCCGCACGCGATCTGCTGGTCCAACAGTTTGCCGGTAGTCCGTTTTTCATCAACATCTTTCTCCAGGCCGCACGCGAGAAGCACGTTGCGCTCAATTCGTATCTCGATTGCGAGCGTCTTTACGTCGACGAACTCTTCGGCGGTCACTTGCACCGCCATTTTGCTTACTTGCTGGAAGAGATCTCGCCGCGGCTGGAAACGCGTCACCTGTTGATTCGTCTGCTGTGGGAAGCTGCCGCGGGCGAAGACCAGGTCTCGTCATTCGAAGTTTGGCGAAAACGTTTGCACGTGACCGCCGGTGAGCTTCAGGAAGTTTTGCATCGTCTGCACGTGCAGGAGTTTGTGAACTGGAATGGCACGACAGTCGAAGCGGGCACTGGACCACAAGCGTGGAAAGACTACCTGAAGATTCGTTACCGGCTTGACGTTCACGGTGAACCGCGCGCGCTCGTCGTGGCTGACGCGCTCGCCGACGCACTGAAACGCGCGCCGCACACGATGGCGCGACATTACAAACAGATCGCGCGCGTCAGCCTGCGCGAACTCATCTCGCACTTCAACACGCAACGCGTGCCCGCGGTCCTTTTCGACTACGCGACGTTCAACCGGAAGTACAAAGGCCTGGAGCCGGATCGCCTCGCTCCAGATCTCGACGCCGACACCGAACAGTTCAAACTACCGCAGACGGTGCATCTCGCGAGCTGCGCGTCCTTCAACAGCGACATGCGCCAGATATCTGACGACGAACGCTGTCTCGTGGCGCACACCTTTGAAGACGGAATCTACTCGGATGCGCAAGAGGTCGTTTGGTTAGTCGCGGACCTCGAGTCGAAGCTGGAAGTGGATATCGAGGTGGCCAGCGCGTGGGTCGAGCGATTCGAGAGTCTGGCCGGCAAACTGGGTTTCAGCCGGTTTCAGATCTGGTTGATTACAAACGAAGGCTTTACCGAGGACGCGAGCCGTTTATTGGCGCGTCATAAGGTGTTTGGCTCAAGCCGGCAGCAGTTGGAACTTCTGGCCGCCCGCATAAGCGAAACGCCCGTAAATTCGGTTGTCCACAGTGGAGAGGCGGCCAACGAGTTTCTCGTCGTAGTCCCGATGGGAGAGGACAACGAACTTATCGCGGCCAGCACGGCGGAGCAGATCGCGAAGCGTTTGACGTTCCGGCCGGAGGCAATTAACCAGATAAAGACCGCCATTGTGGAGGCTTGTATTAACGCTTCCGAACATAGTTTCAGCCCGGATCGAAAAATTTATCAACGTTTTCTCGTCGAAAGTGATAGATTAGTCGTCACTATTTCGAGTCGCGGCGTCGTGCCAGGAAATCTCAACGGTGCGAGCGGCCGCTCAGCGACAACCGAAGCGGCAGAAGAAAGACGTGGATGGGGCCTTAAACTCATTCGCACGTTGATGGACGAAGTCGAGTTTGAACGAGTCGACGACGGCACCAGCTTGCGCATGACCAAATACGTTCGCGATACCGCTTCATAACCTCTCAGATTGAGACGACATGGATAAACCAAACGCCCCTTTGGTCCGGTCGCATTGTGTAGGTACTACGGCAGTTGTTTATGCCAGCGACTATCTGAACAAACTGACCGGCGAAAAGATCGAACGTGAATGTCGCCGGCAACTCGACTGTGGTTGCCGCGCGCTAGTGATTGATTTCAGTGACACCAAACTAGTCAACAGTATCGGCATTTCCATCCTCCTCGGCATCATTGACGTCGCTGAGAAGAGCGGCGCCCGGATCGTCTTTTCTGAAGTAAACAACCAGACGATCCAACTCTTTGAGATGCTAGGACTCACCCGACATGTCGCACTGGCAAAGGATGAAAGCGAAGCGTTGCTTTCGCTTTCCGATTTTGAGACTACTCCCATAGTCCACTAACTCGATGGAGCCATCGACCCAGAAACTTATTCACACATTCGGTGCACTTGCTGACCTGGGCCAGGAGATAGCTGGAAGAGGCGATTTCACCGAGATGGTGCGAACGTCAATGCACCTGCTGCTCGGAACGCTTGCGTTGCGTCGCGGCGCGGTGTCTGAGTGCATCGAAGAAGGTGAGCTTCGCTGCGTTTCGGTTTGGGGCGTCCGTGAAAAGCTGTTCGCGGAGTTTTCCATCAACGATGCAGAGAAGCAGGAGTTTCTTACTGGCGCAGCTTCCGAGTTTTTGATCAGCAACGACACCACTTCAAATTCTTTCGTCAAACGTTATCGCGAACGGCTGTTGGGAGAGGGAATTGAACTGATCCTGCCGATGATCGTGCGCGATGAAGTGACCGGACTGGTCCTGCTCGGTAGAAAAGCCAGTGGTGAAGAGTTTTCGGGCGACGACTTCGAAACCATTCGCGCGATGGTCCGGCACATCGGCGTCGGCATTCACACGCACCGTTTGCTTGAGCAAGTGGCCCAACGTGCGGAAGAGAATCGCCGGCTCTACGAAGAACTGCGCACGATCTATAGCGCAACCGTGCGCGCGTTTGCCGCGGCGATCGATGTCAAAGACAAGTACACGCAGGGACACTCCGAGCGCGTCGGCCGTTACAGCGAGATCATCGCGCGCGAGTTGGGCTGGAGTGAAGAAGAGGTTGAAGGCATTCAGATCGCCGGCTATCTCCACGATATTGGCAAACTAGTCGTGGACCGCGACATCATCAACGCGCCGTACACGATCAATGCGAAAGAGTCGAGTGAACTGAACCGTCATCCGGCCGCGGGCTACGAGATTCTTGCGCCCATCAATCATCCGTACGCCGATATCCCGTTGATGGCCAAGTACCATCACGAACGGCTCGACGGGCGTGGTTATCCCGACGGATTGGTTGACGAACAGATTCCGATCGGCGCCAAGATCGTCTCGCTCGCGGATTCGTTCGACGCGATGACGACAGATCGTCCTTACCGGCGCCGGCGTTCGTTTGAAGACGTCGTACGCGACCTGCGGCAGAACAGTGGCAAGCAGTTCGATGGGAAGGTTGTGGCGGCTTTCGCGCGTGCGATGTTGAAAGAAGTGAACGGCCTGACCAAAGAACGCCGCATCATGAAGATGCTCGGGAAGGATTATCTTCAGGGTGAGAACGTTCCCATTCTCTTGAACGACCTAATCAATGATCTAAGCCACGAAGAGGCACAAAAAGCACAAGAAGTATAAATGCGGGTGTGAACTACTTTTTTACGCTTGGGCCTTTTGTATTTCTTGTGCCTCTTGTGGCTCTACCTCGGTTGGATTCTTAGAACAAAGTTACAAATAGCGATCTTCTGATCGGGCGAGACTTCCGTCGGTTCTTCACGCATTAATTCGCGGCCGTTGACGATCGTGGGATTGCGGCCTTTCGCTACCAGCCAGTAACGCCCCTCGTTATCACGCGACAACACCGCATGAACGCGGCTCACTTCCGGATCGCCTTTCACCGGCAGGTCGACTGTAATACTGCGCGAGCCGCGTCCGATCGTGATCTCGTTCTTCATGATCGGCACCACTGCTTCACGCACGCCATTGCGCCAGACCTCAACTGAATAAAGCGCCGTCGCCTTGGGCCGTACGACCGTCTGCTCGCTCTCGCTCGAATCGGACGCCCTCTCGGAGTCTGAAGCCCTTTCAAACACCGTGTCGTTTGGACTGAACGCCGGAGCAGTGCGCATCGGATCGACGCGCGGCGTCACCATCGTGTGGCCGCTTTCCGTTTCATCCCAAACCGCCTGCACGCGAAACTCGCCCTTGTTCAGCGTTCCATCGACGCGCAACTCAACCGCAAAAGATTTAACCGCTAATTGCGTCTGGCCGCTTAGTTCGCGCGCGCGTTCGGAAAGCACGTGAAACAGTCCCTGTTCGAGACCGCGGCGCTTGTCGCCTTGCCAATCCTTGTCGTCGTCGGGACTGAGATAAACGATGTATTCGCGAGGAATGTAGGTTGGACCACCCGGCGGCGTGAACATTTCGCGCTGCATGGCCGCTTCGACTTCGCGCGCGATTTTCACTAAAAACTCTTCCCAAACACGTCGCGGTTTTGCGTGTTCGTCGGCGGCTTCGAGCAGGTCCTCGCCCGTCTCGCCGTCTATCCATTTTCTAATCGATTCAAGCAGACCCAAGTTTGATTCTCCTCAAACAGTTAATCAAATCTAACGTACCGCTTGTTAATCCAGCCCCGATCCGACGAGTACGGATCGGTCTTGGCCCGGGAGTGTTCCATTACCTGCACTTCATACCAGTTATTATCAGCGCTCAATACTTTCACTTTCGAACCAGATTCTGCCAGTCCAATCGGATCTTGAGAAACGTTGGCGACCGGCCGCAAGTTCACGTCAGTGGTCGTAAAGCCCTCGCGGCCAATCAACGGCGGTTCGGTGATGCGCCTGATCTCGGACAAGGGATTCCACTGCGAGGTCACATATTTGTGAGTCGCTAAGAGCATACCCGAAAAAGCCAAAATCAGACCGGCGGCGACGAGGGCGCGGCGCTTTTTACTCGGCGGCAGTATCTCCTCAACCGTTGATCTCCTGCGGCCGTTCGCGCTTTGTTCCGCGGCAAGCTGTTGCTGGCGTTCGCGCAGTTCCATCTGGCGCTGCGCTTCAAGATTGATCGGCACCACGATCCGCGGTCTCTTTACATCTACGCCGGCGAAAGTTAACTCCGCGGGGCCAGGTCCGGGCACGGCGAAATGCGGCCGCGGCGGCGCCGCTTCAGTGAAATCTTCGGGTTCCGGTTCGATCGAGAGTTCCTCGCTTGGTTTGCGACGTGCTTCCAGGGGCGGAACCATTTGCAACGGACGTGTCGGCGGCAGAGTTGCGTCAGACAGTTCGTCCCAAAACTCTTCAACGGTTTGGTAACGATCGTCAGGGCGGTTCTGCGTTGCCTTTTGCAGCACGCGCAGGACTGCGTTGCCCCAATAAGTGTCGCGCGCCAGCGCTGGCAGTTCGCTCAGCGAGTGTTGTGCAAACCGGCGTGGCGATTCGCCCGCGATCAGCGCATAGGTAGTTTTCGCGAGCGAATAAATATCGGCTGCTGGTGTTAAGTGATCGCGCGGAAACGTCAGACCGCGGACGTCGAGTTGTCCGGTCTGAATCTGCGGGTTGTGTTCCGGCGCGGAATAGATGTTGGTGCCGACGCGCGTGATCGCGCCTTCGCTTGCGTCGAGACGCGCGACGCCGAAGTCGGCAATCTTCACGATCTCACGGTCCTCGGTCAGTAACAGGTTCTGCGGTTTGATGTCGCGGTGAATAACGCCGCACTTGTGCGCGTGAGCGAGACCGGAACAGACCTGTTCGAGGTAGTGCAGCGCGCGTTGAATCGAGAGCGGCCGGGTTTTTGTCAGCGCGAACATGTCGCCACCCGGAAGATACTCGAGCACGATGTAGTGAAACGTCATGCCTGAAAGATCGATCGCCGTTCCGTGACCGAGACGATTTATTACATTTGGATGACGAACGCGATCGAGCGCGACGGCTTCGTTTTGAAAATTCGTGACGAGCGTGCGTTCGAGTTCGATGTCGGGTTCGCCTTGTAGATACAAATTCAACGCTTTGATCACGATCGTGCGCGGCGAACCTTCGGGTGCGGCGTTGTCGTTGGCGACGTAGATCTCGGCATAACTGCCCCTGCCGAGGCATTCGATGATGTCGTAGCGCCCGTCTAGTCTGCTTTGTTGGAGTTTGAGTTCCGACATCGTATCGCCCTGATTCGCATCTTTGATGCGTGATTACCGGATCAGGGTTAAGGGGCGTTAAGGTACCTGCGATGCTTGGGGGGTCGGTGGGCTGGCGGGAGGTTTCGTCAGCTCTTCGTAGTGATTGAGTACTTTCCAACGATCTTTTTGCGTGCGCACACTGCAGGCCGCTAAGCCAAGCACTGATTCTTTTTTGATGGTCGCGTTTGCGGGCGAGGGGTTCGCGTCCGCTTTGGCGATCGCAGCGTCGAATGCCTTGCTGGCTTCGTCAGTGTTGCCGGCAAGCAGATTTGCTCGGCCGTAGAGATAAAGAAAGTCAGTGTGCGGGGACTCTAAAGGACTCTGAACGCCAGCGTTCACCAATTCCTTTTGGGGCTCAGTCGCGAGCCACGCGCGCGCGTCCTGGTCCACTTGGCGGCGCATTCGTTCAAACTGCACAAAGGATTCTTCCGGTGAAGGAGCAGGAACAGGCGCGGTCACGACCGGCTGCGGTTGAGTGTTGCTGGCGAGGAAGGGAATTCGTTCCTTGTAACGCGCCCCCGCGTAAAATGCCGCGCCGAGTAAAACCAGCACCAGTAATAATCCAAACACACGCCCGAGTCCGCTGCCGCCACTGCGCGCTTTCGGCTCCGCAACGTTGAGCGTGCCGTGATTGGCCTCGACCTGAGCGGCGCCGGCCGGAATCGCTATGCGCGATCCTGTTGCGGGACTTCCGTTCGACTGCGTGCCGATCATCGTCTGTTGTCCGCCGTTCTGAGCCGCATACATGGTTTGCGTCTCGGGCGTGATCGTCGGTTCGAGTTCCGCGAGTCGTTGGTCAGTGTGAACGGGATTGCCGACCCGCACCACGACGACCGTGAGATTGTCTTCAGCGCCACGCTCGTAACAGCGCCGTTTCAATTCACGGCAAACTTCTTCGAGATCGTTGTTGACTACCAGTAGCTGCCGCAGTTCGTTATCTGAAACGTGACGCGTGATGCCGTCAGTGCACAGGAGAAACTCCGTGCCCTCTTCGACCTCCATCACCTTCATGTCGACTTCGACGCCCTGCTCGGCGCCAAGCGCACGGCTGATCACGTTCTTGCTCGGATGGTTCGCCGCCTGCTCGGGCGTCATGCGCCCGGCGCGAACTTCTTCTTCAACAATCGAATGATCTTCAGTCTCGCGATGCAACTGCCCGTCGGGCGCAAGACGATAGAGACGTGAATCACCGACGTGTCCAAACGTCGCGACATTGCCTTTCAGATGCAACGCGACGATGGTCGTGGCCATCATGGAGAACTTCGCGTGCTCCTGGGCCATCTGGTGAATCGAAGCGTTGGCCCGTTGAATCGCGAGCTCCATCAGATCTTCGACGTCCGCGCCGTCCGTCTGATGACGAAAAGCTTCGTCGAGAACTTCGATCGCAGTTTGTGAGGCGACTTCGCCCGCTTCCGCGCCACCGACGCCGTC
>DATEHX010000293.1:0-9246 GCA_035279345.1 Pyrinomonadaceae bacterium
ACTGGTTCGGGCGCGCGGCGCGTGATGCAGCGAACGTTGAAAGACGCGGCCGTGAAACCGGAACAAGTCGGTTACATCAATGCGCACGGCACTTCGACGCCGTACAACGACAAGTTTGAAACGCGTGCGATCAAAGACACCTTTGGCGAGCATGCTTACAAGCTCGCGGTGAGTTCGACGAAGTCGATGACCGGACACTTGCTCGGCGCAGCGGGCGGAATCGAAGGCATCTTCTCCGCGCTGGTGCTCAGCCGCAACGTGCTGCCGCCGACGATCAACTACTTCAATCCCGATCCGGAGTGTGATCTGGATTACGTGCCAAACGAACCGCGTGAAGCGCGTGTGGATTACGTGCTTTCGAACAGTTTTGGTTTTGGCGGTACGAACGCGGCGTTATTGTTCAAGAGATACGAGGAGTAAAGCCATCCACAGATTACACAGAATCTGCGTAATCTGTGGATGGCACTAACCAATGAAAATCGTAGTGATGATGAAGCAGGTCGCGAACAAGGACGCGATCCTGCGCATTAACAAAGACGCCACCTGGATCGAAGAGGCCGATCTGTCGTTTGAGGTGAGCGAGTCAGACGGCTACGCGCTGGAAGAAGCGTTGCGCGTACGCGAGAAGCTTGGTGGCGAAGTGATCGTTTGTTCGATGGGACCGCAACGTGTGAAGAGCGTCATCAAGGACGCCCTCGCGCGCGGTGCGGATCGCGCGATTCACGTTGTCGGCGACAATCTCGCACACCTTTCGCCGTTCGCCGCGGCCACGGTACTTGCCGATGCAATCCGCGACGAGAAGCCGGATCTCGTGATGACCGGTCTTCAGTCTGACGATCACGGTTACGGACAGACGGGCGTGATCATGGCTGAACTACTCGGCCTGCCACACGCCACGATTGTGATCGAACTCGACGCCGCCGCAGACAAACTGCGCGTGAAGCGAGAGCTCGAAAGCGGTTGGTACCAATGGTATGAAATGCCGCTACCGGCTTTGTTGACGATCCAATCCGGCATTAGTCAGATTCGTTATGCGACGTTGAAGGGAATCATGGCGGCGAAGAAGAAGGAGATTAAGGAAGTGACTCCTTCAGCGGACGTTGTCGGCCGTCCGTCGCACCAACGCGTCGAGAAAGTTTACCTGCCGCAGAAGATGAAGCAGACGCAACTGCTCGGCGGCAACGATGCGAAAGCTGGCGCCGCTGAGTTGGCGCAGAAACTACATACGGAAGCACGAATTTTTTAGCCACAGGCTTTTTAGCCACAGACGCACAGACGAACACTGATGAGTAACGGTATTCTAGTTTTTATCGAACACAAAGGCGGCGTCGCGAACAAGAGTTCATTTGAAGCGATTGCGGCGGCTCAGGCACTCGGTGGAGAGTTGCAGGAGAAGGTTAGCCTGGTAGTGCTCGGCGCTGACGTAAGCACGTTGGCCCAGGACCTTGCAGGCTACGACGTAGAGAAAGTGATCTGCGCGACAAATGCGAAGCTCGCGGACTACACGCCCGATGCTTACGCCGACGGTTTCGAGCAGATCGTGAAACAGCTCGATCCTCATTTCGTTTTCCTGACGCACACTTATCAGGTTCGAGACTTCGGACCCAAGCTCGCCGCACGTTTCAAAAAAGGGATGATCAGCGACTGCATTCGCGCACGCGTTGAAGGCGGCAAGATCGGATTTACCAGAAGAATTTTTCTCGGCAAGCTCGATGCGGATGTTATTTCAGATGGCGAAGCGCCTGTGTTTGCGACTTTTCAAACGGGTGCTTACCGGCCCGATCAAGCTAAGAAGGGAAGTGGCGCGCCCGTCGAGAACGTTGCCGTCGAGATTGGCGACGTGCGCATGAAGCCCGAGCCGCCGTTCCAGGAAGCAAAGCAAGCAGTGGATCTCACCAAGGCTGACGTGATCGTCGCTGTTGGCCGTGGCATCAAGAGCAAAGAAAACCTCGCGCTGGCTGAAAAACTCGCCGAAGTGCTCGGCGGCGACATCGCTGCGTCGCGTCCGATTTGCGACGCCGAATGGTTACCCATCGACCGTCAAATCGGATCGTCGGGCCAAACCGTCGCGCCGAAACTTTACGTTGCGTTGGGAATCTCCGGCGCGATTCAGCACCTCGTCGGCATGAAAAACTCCGGCACCATCGTAGCTATCAACAAAGACCCCGAAGCCCCCATCTTCGACATCGCGGATTACGGCATTGTCGGAGATCTTTTCGAAGCCGTACCGGTACTCACCGAAGAAATCAAAAAGCTCCGCGGACTCGCCTAGCCATATTCAGCGGTCTGTTGGACAAAAACTATTGGACTAAGTAGATGTTTCTGGCTTAGATTAACAGTGATTAATCGGTACTCCCACGCCTAATTCTCAAACCAACCTCACCAGTATTCAAACGGAAGAGTTTCGCCCTTCTTTAGCTCTTCAGAAACTTGCCTTAGCGCAAGTGTCAAAGTGGTGTAGCCCTGTACTGCGCCATCATCGTGCAAAGGGACGTCAGGCATTAGCTTCACTCTTCGTGATTAGCGGTCAAGCAGTGATCGTGCGTCGCGAAGCGACTAAAAACCATAACCAAGGAGCTTTTGATGTCTTTTATTTCCCCTCTCTCTACCAAAAAACCAATACCGATCGTGTTGGTGGTAGCGATTGCACTCTTGTTAGCCGCTTCGCTTTCGCAAAAAGTGGAGAGTGCCGGCGACAAGACGCAAGCTGTCACCCAACCGAAAGGTGCGGTCATCACCCAGGAGCAGCAAGCGGCCAAAGCTCGGCGCTTGCGAAACCTGGATATCAGAGTCACAGAACCAAAGACCATGGCGGACATTGCTTCGGCCAACGCCAGCGTCATTAACCAACGATTAGCAACTCGCAAAACTTCAGTTGAACAAGCCCTGACTCGCCTGAGAACCGTCTCCCGCGGTACGCAGGCCAAGTCGTCGCCGCTGACAGGAGCGGTGGAAGTTTTAAGAAGCACCACTGGCGCGCTTAGTGGACCAGCCCCTGGCCGCAATGGTGTTGATGTTGTGCGCAGCTTTATCAGCGCCAACAGCGACCTCTACGGTCTTTCGTCGAAGGACATCGGCTCCTTGAGATTTATTGGCGAAAGCATTAACCGCGGTAATGGCATGCGCATGGTGCGCGTGGAACAAACAGCTAACGGACTGCCAATCTTTCAGAGTGAGACGCGTTTCATTCTCGACTCTCAAGGACGAGTTTTTCGTTCGACCGGTTTGATGATTCCGAGCGTCAAGGCCGATCCGATTGAATTCGAAAGCCTGATTTCAGCGGAAGCAGCATTGAGCATTGCGGCGAGCTCCGTTGATATTCAAGCGGACACGGACAAGATCAGCCAGACAAGCGCAAACGTCGATGGAACGGAACTGGAACTGGCTGCCAACAATCCAAACATCGCCGGAAACGTCACTAGCAAACTTGTTTACTTCCCGCTTGCTCCGGGCATTCTCGTTCCAGCCTGGTCGCAAGTAACCTTCACCAACGGTTCCGGAGATTATTACACCCTCGTTGACGCGAGTTCCGGAAAGCTGCTGTGGAGAAAAAATATCCGCGCGAACGTTTCAACTCACGACGCTCGTTTCCGCGTTTACGTCCAGGCAGACGGCACGACACCTGCCGATAGTCCGGCGCCACTCTCGCCGTCGAATGCAACAGTCGGTGGGAACGTTCAACCTGCCGGTATCGCGCCGACAATCGTCAGCATGTTCACCGCGATGAGCGCAACGGCGAGCCCGAATGGTTGGATCGACGACTGTCCGGGTGGTGTTTGCACCGCGGCGCAAACGCAAACCATCGGTAACAACGTTCATGCCTACATGGATCGTGTCGGTGGCGCAGGCGCCGGCGGAGCCAATCAGCCTGACACCGCTGCCAGCTCGGTCCTCGACGGCGACGGCAAGCCGATGGGTAATCCTGATACCAACGGTCGAAACCGCGATTTTCTCGGCACGACCCCGCGTGACTTTCAGACCAACTACCTGCCGCCACCGCAAGGTGGAAATCCTGAAGCAGGTCAAACTCCGACGGGCAACGGTAACAACGGCACGCTTCCTGTGGACCAGTTCCGCCGCGGCATGCTGACGCAGCTTTTTTACGTCGCAAACTGGTATCACGACAAAACGTTCCTGCTCGGTTTCGACGAAGCCGCGGGTAACTTCCAGGGGACAAACTTCTCCGGCATGGGACTCGGCAACGACCGTGTGCTGGCTGAAGGACAGGACAGCAGCAGTACGGATAATGCTAATTTTGCGACACCGCCGGACGGCCAATCAGGCCGCGCACAGATGTTCCGCTTTATTGGACCAACTGTGGACCGTGATGGATCGCTCGACACGGAGATCTTGATCCACGAACTAACCCACGGCCTCTCCAACCGGTTGGTAGGCAATGCGGCCGGTTTGGTTTGGGATCCAGGTGCAGGTATGGGCGAAGGCTGGAGCGATTTCTATGCCCTCTCTCTGCTCAATAACACCAATGCCGACGATCCAAACGGTATGTATGCTTCGGCTGCCTACACCAGTTACAAGATTTTCGGTATCACTACCTTTACTGATAACTACGTTTACGGCTCTCGCCGTTTCCCGTATTCAACTAACAACTCGATCAATCCGCTGACTTGGGCGGACGTCGATGATTGGACCAACAATCTATCGGGCGGCATCGCTCCCGATCCCATTGGTTTCAACATCGGTGGCGCCAGCGAAGTACACAACATCGGCGAAGTTTGGGCGCTGACCTTGTGGGAAGTGCGTGCCCGAATCATTGCTGCCAATGGCGGCAGTGTTCCGACCGGCAACCAGATCATGCTGCAATTGGTTACCGACGCACTCAAGATGACACCGAACAATCCGAGCTTCACTGATGCCCGTGATGCCCTCATCGACGCTGATTGCGCTACGAATAGTTGCGCGAATGAGCAGTCGATTTGGGATGGCTTTGCGGATCGCGGTTTGGGCTACGGATCACGTATTTCCACTGCTTACGGATTCGCTCCAGTAGCGTCGCACCAGGGAATCGTGGAATCGTTTACGGCTCCCGGACTGGACGTTCAGAGCGTTGCCGTGGACGACAGTCTTGGCAACAACAACGGCTCCATCGATCCCGGCGAACAGGTAAAGATTACGGTCACGCTTACAAATCCGTGGCGCAGCACTTCAAAGAACGTCGCTTCCGCGACCGCCACTCTGACCACCGGCACCGCAGGCATCACCATTACGGACGGTTCGTCCACCTACGGTGCGATTCCCGCGCAAGGTAGTGCGGCTGGTGATTCGTTCCAGTTCACCGTTCCGTTGCTACAGGGCTGCGGAACATCGCTGAACTTCACGATCACCTCCACCAGTTCATTGGGTGTGAGGGCAGCGAGCATCAAATTCCGCGTCGGTGCTCCGAGTGGTACGGGCGCGCCGGTAACTTACACGCGCACGCCGGGTGCTCCGCTCGCAATTCAGGACAACAGGCCGCGCGGTACGATTGACTCGCAAACCATCACGGACGACTTTGAGATCGCCGATCTCAACTTCCGCGTTGACAGTCTTCCGCACACCTTCCCTGGTGACGTTACCGTCGGCTTCAAGGCGCCGAACGGTTACGGTGTGGATCTAATCACGTTCATCGGCGGCGCTGTTGCAGGCGGCGGCGATGGCGACAACCTTACTAACATGGTGATCGACAATCAGGCTGTTGGCGATATTTTGCTTGCCACTAATGCGCAGGCGCCATACACCGGCAGTTGGCTGCCAATCGCCAACTCACCGAGCTGGCCCGTTCTGGGATTTGGTCCGCAGGAGCCGGTCGGTGAACTCAACAAGATGAATGGCGCGAGTACTCTGGGCACGTGGCAGGTACTTGCTTCGGATCAAGCCGCGGTCGATACGGGAACGCTCAATAGTTGGTCGTTAATTGTCACACCGAGAGCCTTCTCCTGTACGCCGTTCGCGGGCCCCGCAGCGACGGCTGGACAGTTGCTCATCAGTGAATTCCGCGTACGTGGCCCAAGTGGCGCGAACGATGAGTTCGTTGAGATCTACAACAACAGCGGTGCGGATCACACAGTCAGTGATTCCGGCGCGGGCACTGGTTACGCTGTTGCTGCTTCGGATGGTGTGGCTCGCTGCGTCATTCCAAACGGCACGGTAATTCCGAACCGCGGCCATTACCTCTGTACCAACTCCGTCGCTTACTCGTTGTCAGGTAATGCAACCGGTAACGCGACTTACACCACCGACATTCCTGACAATGCCGGTATCGCGCTCTTCAACACGTCGGTAGCGGCAAACTTTACGCTCGCCAACCGGCTTGATGCTGTCGGATCGACTTCCGAAGCCAACACACTTTACAAGGAAGGCACCGGTTATTCGGCGCTGACACCTTTCTCGATCGACTATTCATTCGCTCGTGACGAGTGTGGCAAGCAAGGTTCGATTACGAACTTCGGTGTCTGTCCGTCAGGTGGCGCGTATGTCGACACCAACAGCAACGCGGTAGACTTCTACTTCGTGGACACGAACGGTACGAGCGCAGGCGCAGGACAACGTTTGGGTGCGCCTGGCCCGCAAAACCTTGCGTCGCCAATTCAACGCACGGCGTCGTTCCCGTTCCTGTTCCTGGACAACACCGCGTCGGCCGCTAATCCGCCGAATCGCGTTCGTGACTTCACGAGCGACCCGGCGAATAACTCGACCTTCGGCACTCTCGATTTCAGGCGCCGTGTGGTCAATAGCACTGGTGGAGCTGTCACAAGGTTGCGCTACCGGATCATCGACATCACTACCTTCCCGGCGCCTTCGGGAATCGCCGACCTGCGTCCGCGCACGTCGTCGCTGGTAGTGGTTTCGGGAATCAACGATTCGGCAACCTGTCTGGCGTCAAATGGAGTCGCAACGACGCCTTGCACGGTCAACGTGCAGGGAACGACGTTGGAACAGCCGCCATCACAACCGAATGGTGGTGGGTTCAACTCCACCTTCTCGTCGGGCACGGTGACGTTGGGAACGCCGTTAGCAAACGGAGCTTCCATCAACATCAGGTTGCTCTTTGGCATTC
Organism: Pyrinomonadaceae bacterium; assembly: GCA_035279345.1. Lineage (GTDB taxonomy): Bacteria > Acidobacteriota > Blastocatellia > Pyrinomonadales > Pyrinomonadaceae > PSRF01. The sequence goes on from DATEHX010000293.1 coordinate 7,055, forward strand.
AACAGACCGGCAACTTCAAGTTCTATTTGAATATTGAAGCCCTGCCGTAGTTTGGTTCGAGAGCAAAGGGATGAAGAAGCCGTCGGGAGTTTTCCCGGCGGCTTCTTTCATTTTCTAGGGTCTGATCCGTGGTTTCTGTGTTAATCCGTGCCTCTTAAAGTCTTCCCTTGAGGTCGTTCACGACTTCTTCCGGTTTCCACGTGTTGTCCGAATAGATCTTCGCGACCTTTCCATCAGGCGCAACGATCACAGTCTTCAGGCCGTGCATGATCTGATCGTTCTCGGTGAAGTAGCGCAGTCCGAAGAATTGGGCGAGGTCCTTCACCTGATCGCCCGATGCAAACTCCCAATGCGCGAAGGTCTCGTTTTCATAGCGTTCCGTGTGCGCCGCGCCATAACTGCGCAGGACCTGTGGCGTGTCGTACTTTGGATCGATGCTGATGCTCAGCAAGTGCGTCCGCGAGTAGACATCGGGGTTCTGTTGGAGTTGTCGATCTATCTGCGCGAAGTTATTGCTCATCAGCGTGCAGTATTCAGGCAACGGGCAGCGCGTGTAAATAAACGTCAGCAGCAATGCCTTGCCGCGATAGTTGTGCAATCGAATCTCTTTACCGTCCTGATTTCGCAGCGTGACGTTTGGGACTTCATCGCCTGGTTTTGCTTCCGTTGGTAGTGAAGCGCTCGTGCTGTTGCCGCCAGTTCGCACTACGAACAGGTTTTCCAGCCACGACTGCGAACCATCGACTACGAGTGTCGCGGTGAGCTGATCTTCGGGAGCGAGGTAGTCGAGATCCGCCTGGTTCGGCACGGTGAAGGGCATCGTCATCGCCGGCATGAGTCCGGCGACGTCTTCGTGAGAGATCGTCACGAGACGTTTTTCTTTCTCGACCATCACGACTTTGCCCTTTAACTCGTAACGTTTCTCATTTCGGCCACAGGCGCCAAAGGCGAGCGCCAAAAGGACGGGAATGAAAAGAACAAAATAAATGGATTTAGTCATTTGGCCGGCTCAAGTTGCGCATTGTAGAGACGTTGATAGGTCCAGAAATTGGCCAGCACTTTGTAGACGTAGTCTTTGGTTTGGGAGAAGCCGATCTCGGGAACGTAACGATCGGCTTCAGTCGAACGCGAGCGGCCGATCCAGCGCGCGAGATTGTCGGCGCCGCCGTTGTAAGAGCCGGCGACTGCCTGCGGCTGATCGGGAAACTGTTTGAAGAGGTTCGCGAGATACTGCGAGCCGAAGAGGATTGCGGTGTCGGCATTGTAGAGATCGTCCTGTTGAAAGTTCTTCAGGTTGAGCTGCGCGCCAATCTCGTTCGCGGTCGAGGGAATGAACTGCATCATTCCCCTTGCGGCAGCGACGGATTTCGCTTCGACCTGGAAGCGCGATTCCTGCCGGGCGATAGAGAGGACAAAACGCGGATCGACGTTTCGGCTGGAAGCGTGCTTAATGAGTGATTCACGGAACGGGACGGGATACAGCAACTCGACCATCTCTCGCGGAGCAAGATCGATTACATAATCCGCGGGAATGTTTCTCCATATCGGTTCGGCAAAGCGGATCGCGCGATTTGGCAGACCGGCTTGCAATGAAAGACGTGCAATCGTGTATGACAGATCGATAGCAGGGGCTTTCGCCGCGCTGCTCGCCAAAAACTCCGGCAAGCCTTCGTCGTAAAGACCGAGCGCCAGCAAAGAATCCGCAAGTGCGTCGTGTATGGGAAGGGGATCGGCGCCGGTAGCGGGAGTAAGGGAAAGCTGAATGAGCTTCGGCAACCTGTAAGCCGGCAGTGTGGCGTAGGCGGAACGCAAAATCGTTAGCAGCTCGGTTCGTTTTTGCTGATCGCTTGTCAGTCTTAGAGCGGACTGTGCTGCGATGCGCGCTTGTTCCCATTGACCGGCGGCGCTCGTAGTTTTTGCTTCGCTGGTTAGCGCGTTGAGGCGCATTTGAACGAGGGGTTTTGATTTGTCGCCGTTTGCCAGCGCGAGTAAGCGCTGGGTTGCGCGGGCGCCGTAGTATTCGTTTCGTCCGTCGGGAATCGACAAGTAAGCTGCTAGGGCTTCTTCCGTTCGACCCGATTGTTCCAATGCGTAAGCTCGTAGAAAGGCCACTTCAGACGGACTCGTACCGCCTGGCACGCGCGTCCCGCCGAGATCCGAAGCCTTGGTCAATTCCTCCGCATGACGAACAG
>DATEHX010000294.1:0-13419 GCA_035279345.1 Pyrinomonadaceae bacterium
AACTTCGCGCGCGAAGCGCTGAATCATCGCGGCGGAAAGCTTTAGCTCACATGCTCCGACAACGCAGGCTTTCAGATCCTCGAGGTCATCGGCTTCGAGCGTGAGACCCTCGACGTCCGCGAGCGTGGGCACCGCGCTAAAAGTTCCGATTTCCATTACCGCAGCGTTGTTCTTGCGCGTCAGCCCGTCGCGGTAAGAGCGCAAAAATTCGTCAGCGTTCGCTCGCAGCGTCACGAGACCCGAGACCGCGACTTCGCGCTTATCCTGCACGGGCACGGACCGGGCGACGGGTTCGCCACGTTGCAGCGCGGCGAAGTCAGTTGCTTCAAATGCGGCTTTTTCCTGAAGGAGTTTCTGAAGTTCGGCCAGCGAAGTTTGCGCTGCGGCTGGATTCGCGGCGGCGCAGATAACTGCATAGGCCACAACGAGTATCGGAAGATAGCGCGCCCGAGTTAACATGTGAACTCTTTTGCTACGTTTTAGGGGACTAAAACAGCTATTGGCACCGCTTGTGCCAAAGCGACGCGGTGGGGGATGGTTCGCGTTACTCTTGTTTTAGACTATATCCCAAATTGAAAAGTTGTTTCAGAAATTCAGTTAACTTTCGCATACTCCCGTGCGTCAAAGAAATTCAGGGAGGCAAGCAATGCCACGCATTTTTCGGAGAAAAATATTTCGACCTGTTGCTTTGTTTGTAGTTTTGATGCTCTTTTTGCCGGTGCTTGTCCTGGCACAGAGCCCGACACCGCCGTCACAACCGGCATCCGGTCCGGGGGGAAAACAGTACGCGCACACGAGCGTGACTAAGAATCGCTACGGCAAAGGCGGACAGGAGTACTGGATTTTCGAACCCGACGCACCGAAACCCGCAACCGCGCCGGTAGTTGTGCTGCTGCACGGCTGGGGCGGGATGAATCCGATGTACTACGGCGCGTGGATCGATCATCTCGTAAAACGTGGCAACATCGTGATCTACCCGCGTTACCAGGCGAGTTTGTTGACGCCGATTCAGGAGTTCACGCCAAACACGCTGACTGCCGTCAAGGGCGCGATCGAACGTTTGCAAACCGAACCGGGACACATCAAACCGGACCTGAATAAGTTTGCGACTGTGGGCCATTCGATGGGTGCGCTGTTGGCGGCAAATGTGGCGGCACTGGCTAGTGAATCGAGTTTGCCGCCCGTGCGGGTGGTGATGTCGGTGGAACCCGGCATTACGGAAGCGCCGATCAGCTTTCCGTTGGCTGACTTGAAGAAGCTTCCCGCCGACACATTGTTGCTGGCCGTTGCGGGTGATCGGGACACGTTAGTGGGCACCTTCGATGCGAAACGAATTTACAAAGAGTCGACGCGCGTGCCTGCAAGCAACAAGGATTACGTCACGATGATTTCGGATTCGCGCGGCACGCCGGAATTGCAGGCGAGTCACCGTGCGCCGACGGCTTACAACAACGACTACGATAGTGGCGAGGGAATCGGTGGTGGACCAGCGGAAGCTTCCGACCGTGCGGATCGCGCGGGCGGATTACCGACGCGCCCGGTTGATGGTCCGCAAGTACGCGGACGCGAGCGTATCGAAACGATGATGGTCAACGCGCTCGATTTCTATGGCACGTGGAAGTTGTTTGATGGTTTGTGCGATGCGGCGTTCTACGGCAAGAACCGTGAGTACGCGCTCGGCAACACGCCGCAACAGCGGTTCATGGGTGTGTGGAGTGACGGCGTACCGGTGAAAGAATTGAAAATCACCGACAATCCGTGACGCAATCGTGTCAATTCGTTTTTATAGAAGCCCCATGTCAAAACGAATACTTGGGGCTTTTATGTTGGTCCTGGCTTGCGCTGCGGCCGCTTTTAGCCAGGAAACCACGTCGACGACGCAGCAAACTACAACCACAACATCGCAACAGCCTTCAACGCAGTCGGCGCAATCGACATCGCCGGCGGATTACGTCTTTCCTAGTCACGACGAGCGGTTCAAACGCTATCTGAAGAGCACGATTGGTCCATTCAGCCTGGTCCGTACCGGAATATCAGCGGGTCTTAATCAGTGGCACGATTCACCGGAAGAGTGGGGCCAGGGAATGAAGGGCTACGGTAAGCGTTATGCCTCAGGTTTCGGAAGAAATGCGATCCAGCAAACCGTGACGTATGGGTTGGACGAAGCGTTTCATCTCGACACCGGTTTTGAACGCAGCAAGCGTGAAGGCTTTGGTGCGCGTTTGAAAGACGCGTTGCTCCAGAACGTGACGTCGCGTACGCGGAGTGGAAAGCGAGTCATTTCAGCGCCGCGATTTGTTGGCGTCTACACCGGCGCCATCGTTGCGCATGAAACGTGGTACCCCGAGCGTTACAGTTACAAAGATGGCCTGCGAAGCGGCTCAATGACCCTCCTCACCGGCTTCGGCATCAACCTCTTCCGCGAATTCGTCATGAACTGGTAATGTAGCTGGGGTTTAGTTTGAAATTTAGTTAGTTTATTGGAGAACCTCACATGACTGAGAAGCGTCCTCACAGCGCCGGTCTCATTGTGTCTCACGGTGGCTACCGAGAGCTCAAATCCTTTCAACATGCAGAACTGGTGTACGACGCGACGGTAAAGTTCTGCGATCGATTCGTCGACAGGCGTTCAAGAACACACGACCAGATGGTGCAAGCAGCCCGCAGCGGCCGGCAGAACATTGCTGAAGGCAGCCAGGCATCAGGAACGTCTAAGAAAACAGAATTGAAGCTGGTTGGCGTGGCGCGTGCCAGCCTCGAAGAGTTGCTCCTTGACTACGAGGATTTCCTTCGACAGCGCGGGCTTTTGCTCTGGACCAAGAACCATCTAACAGCTCAGATGATTCGAAGGCTCGCTTACCAGAAAAATAGGTCCTACATGACCTATAGGACCTATATTGAAGAAGCTTCCGCTGAGACCGCCGCCAACACCATTGTTTGCCTGATTCACCAGACAAATTACCTGCTCGATCAACAGCTCCGGCAGTTGGAGCAAGCCTTTCTGCGAGACGGCGGCTTCACTGAGCGCCTCTACCGTGAGCGCAAGAGAAGGCAATAGGTCAAAAGCAATAGGTCCTATAGGACATATAGGACCTATTCTGTCTGCACTTAGCGGGCGGATACCGCTCTCGTGGCCACGCCGCCGAGGCTGCTCCGTACCGTGATGTTTTGCGGGTTTGTTGAGACGTTGAACTCACCTCGATATTGACCGCCGCCGTTGTTAGATAACGTTCCGATTAACTGACCCGTTGCCGTAACGAAGACCTGCAACGTCGCAGTGCTGCGCGTGCTCGTGGCTTCCACACGCAGTCTGCCGCTATCGTATTCCGCACGCGTTATGCTTACCGTGTCGGTTGCCGGCGGCGTCGTTGCCGCGGGGTTGATCGTGAGCGTTGCACTTCGTGTCACGCCGTTGAGCGTCGCGCTGATCGTGGCTGTGCCGGTTGTTGTGACCGAAGTGGTTCCGATCGTGAACGTTCCGGCAGACGCGCCCGCGAAGATCGTGATGCTCGCCGGAACAGTCGCTCGCGTGCTGCTGCTCGCGAGATTGATGACTGTGGCAGCCGTTGCCGCCGCGCTCAACGTGACTGTTCCCTGAACGGAGTTGCCGCCAACAACCGAACTCGGATTCAACGTCAACGCTGAGACTGTCAACGCCGGAGTCGGAGTCGGCGTTGGAATCGGTGTCGGCGTTGGTGTTGGCGTCGGAGTTGGCTGCGTCGCGGGAGTTACCGTGAGATTGACCTCACGCCTGCCAAGCGTGTTTTGCTGTACGCGTACGGTCACGCTGCGCGATGAGGTCACGCTTCTCGCGGTCGCGTTAAAGCTGACACTCGATGTTCCCGCAGACATGACCACGCTCGAAGGCACCGAAAGAACTGTCGAGTTGCTGCTCGATAACGTGAACGTAAATCCGCCGGACGGCGCTACAGCGCCCGCAACGAGACTGATAGCTATCGCGCTCGTTTTTCCACTCTGCACGGTGGACGGATTCGCGGTCACACTGCCGTATGCAGGTTGCACAACAACACTTCCCGTTGAATTAACCAGCGATGCCAACGCCGGACGCGCGCCGATGACCGGCAACGCGATGTCCGCGCGGCCGTCGCGATTGAAATCCCCGGTAACGATCGTGCCGCCACCGATGCTCGACTGCGGGGCCGGTACGAAATAACGCGTGGGCGCGCGGAACGTGCCGTCGCCGTTGCCATTGCGAATCTCCATCAGACCCGAATTGCCATTTGCGAGCGCAAGCGCGAGATCGAGTAGCCCGTCGCGGTTGAAATCCGCTATGACCTGATACTGCGGCACCAGCAGACCCGGTTCGGTCAGGATCGTGGGCGGTGCAAACGTACCGTCGCCGCGGCCAAGCAGCACTGCCGTGCGGCTTCCATTTAGCGGGATCGCCACGACCAGGTCTTCGATCGAATCGCGATTGAGATCCGCGATGTCGATGTCTGTACCGTCAACTGCGAGCGTATCGCGAGTTAACGTGATCGTCGGTTGCTGGAGGAACGTGCCGTTGCCGACGCCGAGCAGTGTGTAAAGTTGCGAACTATCGCCGGCGATGCCGAGATCCTTGATGCCGTCGCGGTTGAAGTCGCCAACAGCGATTCGCGACATGCCGGTGCCGACGGAAATGTTGAATGGCCGTTGAAACGTGCCGTCGCCGAACCCGAGCATTACCGTGATGTCGCGCGAAATGAAGCAGGGCGCGACAAAACAACTGATCGTGTGCGCCACGACGACATCCAGCCGCCCGTCGTTATCGAGATCCGTCGCGACGATCGCGGGCGAATCCGCACCGGAAGTGTTGGCGATGTTTACCGGCGCGCCGAAAGTGCCGTCGCCGTTGCCTCTCAAGAACGAAACACTGATGTTCGGATCGCTGAGTGACACCACGAGGTCGACGCGTCCATCGCCGTTGAAATCACCGGCCGCGACGTCCTGCGCCTGACTGCCTACGGGAAAATCCACTTTTGGGCGAAATGTGCCGTTGCCATTGCCGAGCATGACGGACGCGGAGTTTAGTCCGGTGCCGACAAGGTCGAGAATGCCGTCGCCATTTACGTCGACGGCGATGTGATTATTGCCTAAGGAGGGGAAGTCCGTCCGCGAGAAACTTGCCGACTGCGCGGAAGCAGTTGTTTGAGTTAACGTTATTGCAATAACACACAATGCAAAAGTGATCCCTATGCGCGATAAACCAGTGTTCGTCATGACCCGAGTTCCTCCCAAAACACAGTTCTGATTTGCGCGATAGAAATACATCGCAACGGAACATTTCGCGTCACGAGTCGTACGAGCGAGAGCAAGTTTTCCAGCGGCAGAATCCCATCCCGGAGGACAATCGAATGAAGTCACGACGCATCGCGCTTGCCGTAATGTTTTGTTTTTGTGTCAGTGGTGTTGCGGCTGCTGATTGGCCGCAGTGGCGTGGCCCCGATCGCAGTGGCGTTTCGAAGGAAAGCGGCTTGTTGAAACAGTGGCCCGCGGGGGGACCGAAACTGATCTGGCAAGCGAACGATCTCGGCGACGGCTATTCGACGCCGGTGGTGGTTGGCAATCGCGTCTACATGATGAGCAACACCGGCATGGAGAATGAGTTTGTGCAGGCGATCTCCGCCGACAACGGTAAAGTGCTTTGGACTACGCGTGTCGGCAACGTAGGCAATCCCAATCAGAATCCTTCGTACCCGAAAGCGCGATCTACGCCGACGATCGACGGCGCGTTTATGTACGTGCTCGGTTCAGACGGCGATCTCGCTTGCCTCGACGTGAAGTCGGGCAAGGTTCGTTGGGCAAAGAATGTGCGCACGGAGTTTGGTGGGCAACCGGGCGAGTGGGCTTATGCGGAGTCGCCGTTGGTGGATGGAGATGTTGTGTTCGTAACGCCTGGTGGTCCGCAAGCGACGATGGCCGCGCTGAACAAGAAGACGGGCGCGGTGATTTGGAAATCTGCGATTCCCGGTGGCGAGCCTGCCGGATATGCATCGGCGATCGTCGTGCAGGCTGCCGGCCGCAAGCAGTACGTGCAACTCTTGAGCAAGGGCATGGTGGGAGTTGATGCGCAGACTGGTCAGTTTCTGTGGCGCTACGCCGACGTTGCGAAAGGACCGGCGCAGTATTTTACGCCGGTGTCGCGTGGTGAATATGTGTACTGTGGCGCGCTCGGTATTGGCGGCGGCATGGTTCGTTTGAAAGCGGATGGAAATGGAGTCGTGGCCGAGCCGATCTACTTCACGCGTGGACTGCCGAACGGGATCGGTGGTGCGGTGATTGTTGGCGATCACCTTTACGGAACGGAAGTCGGACAAAAATTATTGGCGGTTGAGTTTGCTACGGGAAAGGTGATGTGGGAGTCGGCGGATTTTGGTCATGCTTCGGTCGCCGCGGCCGACGGGCATTTGTATGCTCACTTGTTGACTGGAGACTTCGTGTTGGTCGAAGCGACACCTCAGGGCTTTCGCGAAAAGGGACGCTTCACGCCGCCGAATCCGCCGAAGCACGCACAGGTCGGGCAGTATCCGGAGGCGGCGTTTGCGTATCCGGTGATTGCGAATGGCCGGTTGTACCTCCGCGATCTCGGGACGTTATGGGCCTTCGACATTAAAGAAAAACGCTAGACAGGATTAACAGAATTTACAAGACTACAAAGAGTTCTTGTAAATTCTGAAATCCTGTCAACGCCATGACCAAACAGTTCCTTGCTGCTCTAAAGGAGATCGCCGATCCGGCGCACGTCGAAGAGGTGACGCGCTACTTTCATCCCGATCCGAACGCCGGTTCGAACGACAACGAGATACTCGGCGTCAGTATCGGCAAGATCTTTCCCATCGCGAAGAAGTTCACTGACATGCCGCTCGCGGACGTCGAGAAACTGCTCGACAGTCCGTACTACGAAGTGCGTATGGGCGCGGTCAGCATCATGGACTTTCAGGCGCGCGACAAAAAGATAACACCCGAACAGCGCAAGGCTCTGTTTGATCTCTACATCCGCCGGCACGATCGCATCAACAACTGGGATCTCGTCGATCGCGCGGCGCCTTACGTTGTCGGCGGTTATCTGGCAGACAAGTCTCGCGACGTGCTTTACAAGCTCGCACGATCAAAGAATCCGTGGGAACGACGCACGGCAATCGTCAGCACTTACTACTTCATTCGGGCAAACGATGTTGACGACACGTTCGGCATCGCAGAAGTTTTGGTGAACGACAAACACGAGCTCGTGCAGAAAGGTGTCGGCTCGTGGCTACGCGAGGCAGGGAAGCGAGATCAAAAACAGCTAGTGAGTTTTCTAAACAAGCACGCGGGATCGATGCCGCGGACCATGTTGCGTTATGCGATTGAAAAACTACCGGCAGCGCAGCGTGCGAAGTTCTTAGGTTAAGACCGCGTCGATCTCAAACCGGCACTGCGGCCGCGACTCGCGATCGCATTTCTCAACGACCGGCATTTTAAGGATCTCACCAACGAGCGTCTCAGCGAGTCGGCAAACTTCCGGATGTACACTCACCGCCGCCGCGAGCGGACAGCCGTTGCCGCGAATCACGATCTTGCCGTCGTGCTGTTCGATCTCGGCTGACCCACCGATCGCTTCCAACACCCGCAGCGCTTTTTGTACGCGACTCTGAAGACTACCGTCGTGTCCGTTTGGCGTGCTCGCGGCGACCGCGCGGCCTACTTCGCGTAGCACGTCCTCGATCTCCGTTGGACTCAACCGGTGTTTCAAAACCGCGATCAGTTGATTGAGCAGGGCGTCGTAGGCTTTGGGAAACAGCCCGTCGGCTTCCTCGGTGAGCGCGTAGGTGAAATGTGGTTTACGAGCGCCGCGGCGGATTCCGCTCTGGCGCACGATTCCATCGCGTTCAAGCGTGGAAAGATGCGCGCGCACGGCGTTGTCGGTTAGTTCGAGCCTCGTCGCCAACTCCTCAACCGTACAGGGCGAACTGCGGAGTATGGTGACGATCTGCCCGCGTGTGCTTTCAAAAAAACGCTGATCCAGCTTCATCGTCTCCATTAAACACCTCTTCGGCCTGCAAATTCTAGCCCTTTTTCACAGAAAGTACAAATAGTCAAATAAATGCTTGACTTATTATGTAGGAGGAGTATTTTGATGAGCGACAAGTAGTCCACAGCAATTCTATTCAGGAGAATGACGAAAATGGCACAGGCATTTAGCAGTTCAGCAGGCGTAGCTTCAGCTAATCGCGAAGCCACGGCCGCGTCCAGTCCGAGTTATCAGGCGTATCTAATCCTTCGCACCGGCTTCACGGTAGCGCCGATTGTGGCGGGTTTGGATAAGTTTTTTCATCTACTCGTGAACTGGGACCAGTATCTTCCCGCATCCGTCAACAACCTGCTCGGTGGCCACGGGCACGAGTTTATGTTCGCAGTCGGCGTGATTGAGATCGTCGCGGGCCTTGGCGTGGCGTTTAAGCCGCGTCTTTTTGCGTACGTGGTCTCGGCGTGGCTGCTGCTGATCGTAGTCAACCTGCTTTTAATCCCCGGCTATTTCGATGTCGCGTTACGAGACTTTGGCCTCTCGCTCGGTGCGCTCGCATTGGCGCGACTCAGCAGCGAGTACGACCGCTGATCCGGCGGCCGTCATCACAAGGAGGAAATAATGGTTGAGAACAGACTGGTAAAGATCGCGCTCGTGCTTTTTGTTGCCGCTGTTGTGACTGTTTTCTTTGGTAGACCGAGCGACGCAAAAGCGCCTGACGATCAGAATCAAGGACAGAATCAGGGCCAGAACCGCGGCCGAGGGAACAGGACAGACAACGATCAGCAGACAGACGCGAACGCTGAACGAATGCTGACCGAGGGTAAACAGACTTTTCGCTTCGACACTTTTGGCGATGAGGTGTTTTGGACTGACGCACTGCAACTTCATCGCGCCATAGAAGGCGCAAAGTTTGGCGGTGTTGGACCAGGCGTCTCGCCGAAAACGGCGCTGGCAGTCGGATTGAAAGTCGATTCAGAAGCACTGCCGGGATCGCTCGTCGCGAAGTTAAAACAAGGTAAGGTGGATCTCGACGATCCGGCCACCACACTCGCGCTACTCAAACTCGACGCCGTAGTCGGCGTCAAAGGCACTTTCAACAACGATGGCAGTCTCAAGACTGTCGGTATCACTTGTGCGCTGTGTCACTCGACAGTCGACAACTCATTCGCGCCCGGCATCGGTGAGCGTCTCGACGGTTGGGCCGCTCGCGATCTCAACGTGGGCGCGATCATCGCGCTGAGTCCGAACCTGCAACCCGTCGCGACACTGCTCGGCGTCGACGAAGCGACGGTGCGAAAGGTGTTGCAGAGTTGGGGACCAGGCAAGTTCGACGCTGAATTGTTCCTCGACGGCAAGGCTTTTCGACCGGATGGTAAAACAGCGGCGACGTTGATTCCGCCGGCATTTGGTTTGGTTGGAGTCAATCTACATACGTGGACCGGTTGGGGTTCAGTGACGCACTGGAATGCATTCGTCGCGAATCTCGAGATGCACGGACAGGGAACGTTCTTCGATCCGCGTTTGAACGATCCGGTGAAATTCCCGATCGCCGCGCGTGAAGGCTTTGGCAACGTGCGTAGCAATCCGGATCTAATCACCGCGAAACTGCCGGCGCTTCATTTCTATCAACTCGCGATACCTGCGCCGCCAGCGCCTGCGGGAAGTTTCGATCGCGCCGCGGCAACACGCGGTAAATCTGTATTCCTTAACGAAGCGAAGTGTGCGACCTGCCACGTACCACCGATCTACACTGAGCCTGGTTGGAACATGCACACGGCGGAGGAGATCGGCATCGACGACTTCCAGGCGAAACGTTCGCCTGATGAACGTTATCGAACATCGCCTTTGAAGGGACTCTGGACGCACCAAAAAGGTGGCTTCTATCACGACGGCCGTTTCGCCACGCTGCGCGATGTGATCGAACACTACAACACGTTCTTGAACACAAACCTGACCGAGCGTCAGAAGCTTGATCTGGTCGAGTATCTGAAGTCGTTGTAGCAACTCTTTTCATGTTTCTGTCAGCTAGCTGACACTCATTGCAACTAGCTGACAGAGACTCAGCCAGATCTCCCCATACAATTAGAGAGTCAAAAGACATGACCCTGAGACTAATCCACTCCACCAAAACAATCCCTTCGCAGGTTGGTCCATTAACGATCGAACGAGTTGCGGAAGCACGGCTGCCGACTGAGATCGGCGAGTTTCGCATTCTCGGTTTTCGTTCGCTCATTTCCACGGAAGAGTTTGTCGTGTTGGTGAAAGGCGAGCTGCGCGCGGATCGTTCGAGTCTGGTGCGTGTTCATTCGCAGTGCATGACCGGCGATGTTTTTGGTTCAGTGAAATGCGACTGCGGCCGCCAACTCGAAGCAGCCATGAAGTTGATCGAGCAGGAGGGACACGGCGCGATCGTCTACCAGCAACAGGAAGGGCGCGGCATCGGCATCATCAACAAGATTCGCGCGTACGCGTTGCAGGACGAAGGCGCTGACACGATCGAAGCCAACGAGCAGCTTGGCTTTGCGGCAGATATGCGGTGCTACGAGCAGTGCGCGGAAATTCTGCTCGAACTCGGCTTGCGCAAGGTGCGCGTGATGTCCGACAACCCGGCGAAGATTCTGGCGCTTCTGGAAGCGGGAATACAGGTCGTCGAACGCGTACCGCTCGAAGTGGAACCGCACGATTTCTTCGCCGGTTACCTGAAGACTAAGAAGGAGAAGATGGGCCATCTCGTCAGTGTGGCCTGACAACCAGCATGGGCTTTAAAGACGTTCACCTCGCGAACACCTCTGACCTGAAGTCCGGAGAGATGAAAGAGATTGCGGCCGGCGAGACGCCGATCTTACTGGTCCGGGTTGACGATCAGTTTCATGCAGTCAGCGCGAAATGTCCTCACTATGGCGGGACACTGGCTGAAGGAGCGCTGTGTGGTACGAAGGTCATTTGTCCGTTGCACCATGCCATTTTCGATGTCGTGAACGGCGAGTTGGAAGAGCCGCCGGCGCTGGACGCACTCGTTAGTTATGAAGTGCGCGTTGAAGGTGAACGCGTGCTGGTTCGCGTGCCGGAAGAAACTTCAGATCGGCGCGCGGTCGAGATGGTGAATAGCGATCGCATTGCTGACCCGCGGCAGTTTGTCATACTCGGCGCCGGTGCGGCTGGTTACACCGCCGCGCAGACACTGCGCGAAGAAGGTTTTCGCGGCCAGATCGTGATGATTACGCGCGACGATCGCGCGCCTTACGATCGGCCGAATCTCAGTAAAGATTATTTACATGGCCACGCCGATCCGGAATGGCTGCCGCTGCGTGGGGACGAGTTTTTCAAGGAGCACGACATTCAACTGGTGCTCAACCGGGAAGTGACGCGCGTCGATGCGCGCGCGAAGGTGATAGTTTTCGAGGGCGGCGAAACAATGGATTACGATGAACTGCTCGTCGCCACGGGTGGCGCACCGGTCCGTCTCAATATTTCCGGTTCTGATTTGAAGAACGTCTGCGTGCTGCGCAGTTTTGCTGATGCTGATTCGATCATTGAAACGGCTTCGCGCTCACGTCGCGCTGTTGTTGTGGGGGCGAGTTTCATCGGTATGGAAGCGGCGTACAGTTTGCGCGAACGCGGGCTGGACGTGACGGTTGTCGCGCCATCGGCGGAACCGTTTGAAGTCACGCTCGGCAGGGAAGTCGGAGGAGTGTTCCGGCGCGAGCACGAGCGTCATGGAGTTCGCTTCAAACTCGGCTCGATCGTTTATCGTTTTGAGGGCAGTCACAACGTTGAGGCGGTCACACTTGATAGTGGCGAGAGTATCGAGACCGATATGGTAGTTGTCGGAGTTGGTGTTCGGCCCGTGACGAATTTTCTTGAAGGCGTGGAGTTGGACCAGTCCGGTGGTGTCATGGTTGATTCGCGTTTGCGTGCTGCCGAGGGACTTTACGCGGCCGGCGACGTGGTTAACTTCGTCGATCGACGTACTGGCGAACGCATGCGCATCGAGCATTGGCGTACCGCACAGCAGCAGGGACGCGCTGCGGCGCGCACCATGGCCGGACGCAACGTTGCTTTTGACGGTGTCCCGTTCTTCTGGACACAGCAGTTCGATCTTACCTTGCGCTATGTCGGTCATGCGACGTCGTGGGACGAGATCATCTATCAAGGCGACGTTTCGTCGCACGACTTTCTGGCGTTCTATGTGAAAGGCGATCGTGTGCTGGCGGTCGCGGGCATGAATCGCGACAGCGAGCTTGCTGCTGTCGAAGCGTTGCTGAAACTCGACCGCATGCCCACGCGCGAGCAACTAAAATTCGGCGGCGTTAACGTTTTGGATTTACTTCACACGCCGTCTCAACCCCCAAAACACCTCGACCTTGAACCGTTGTTGAAGACTGTCTGAGCCTCCCGTGCCCTGGTTTGCTTAGACCAGAATAGGAGTGGAAAGTCTTATGAGGGTCGCACCGTCCTCCTCGGCGGCGTTGTTTGGAACTTCTCGTCATCACCAGCGCGTGCAAATTTTCTCCGGCCTCAGCCCTGACGAGATGACACGGATCGCCGCTTACGCCCGTAGTCTGCGCAAAGCACGCGGTGAGTTCATCTACATGCCCGGCGATCACGCCGATCACGTTTACATTCTGAAGCAGGGAAGAGTGAAACTGTCGGTCCTTTCCGAATCCGGCAAGGAGGTCGCCATCGACATCATTCAGCCCGGCGAGATCTTTGGCGAGTTTGCACTTGTCGACGAAGCGCCACGCAGCAACATGACGCAGGCGCTCGACGACATACTCGTTTGGGTCTTTCCCAAACACGATTTCACCCATCTGATCGCGTCGCAGCCAAAGCTCGCGTTGAGTTACATCCGGCTTGTCGGCGATCGGCGGCGGCGCATGGAAAAGAAACTTTCCGATATAACCTCAAAAGCCGTTTCCGCGCGCGTGTGCGAACTGCTGCATGAGATCTCGACGAGTGCCGCGGAAACTGAAACTGGTAATACTGATTATCTCGTCCCGCTGACACATCACGACGTTGCGAGTTTGATCGGCGCCGCGCGTCAGACCACCACCACAGTCCTCAACGATCTCGAACGCCGCGGCATTATCGAGCTTGGACGCGGCTGGGTTCGAGTGAAGTGTCTCAAAGAACTCCAGACTTACGCTTAGCGAAAGGTTATAGGTCTTATTTATAGGTCCTATATGACCTATAGGACCTATTTTTTTACTTGTGTCACCAGGGTGACATTCATGTCTTCCTGCTGACATACGCCCCGGCGGTTCTCCTTCATGATGCGCCCCTCGCACCTCGCTTTGGAATGAGACAACACAAGGAGAACCACCGATCATGAGAACGAACAAGAAGTTTTCAAAAATGCCGCCCCTCTGGCTCGCCATCTTTGCGCTCACCCTGACCGCGCTGGTGGGAAT
>DATEHX010000295.1:0-11599 GCA_035279345.1 Pyrinomonadaceae bacterium
GTGATAGTCTGTGGCTCCCATGAAGAGCCTGGCCTGGCTAATCCTCTTTTGCCTTTCAGTGCCGGCGCAGGAGCCGCAGGATGTGGTGCGCATCTCGACCAACCTCGTCCAGATTGACGTCGTCGTTACGAAAAACGGCAAGCAAGTCCCCAATCTAAAACTCGAAGACTTCGAAATCCGCGAAGACGGCCGCGTTCAACAAATCACGAATTTCGCTTTCATCTCCGTAAATCCCTCTTCCACCAAGCCATCACCAATAACACCGTCGACTTCAACCACAACTCCACTACAACCATCCGAAGTCAAACGCACGGTAGCGATCGTCGTCGACGACCTCGGCATGTCGTTCGAAAGCATGGGCAACCTGCGGCAGTATCTGCGCAAGTTCGTCAGCGAAAGCTTGCGTCCAAACGATCTCGTCGCGATCGTTCGCACCGGCGGCGAGGTCGGCGCATTGCAACAGTTCACGACCGACCCGCGCGTGCTGGCGAGTGCTATCGCCGAGCTGAAATGGAACCCGTGCAGCCGCGTCGGCGCGAGTGTGCTCTCGCCTGAACGATCGCTGATCACGATGGTACCGCCCGAAGCGGAAATGCGCGGCCGCGTGCTTCCGGATCGTTCGCCGGGCAGCAACCAGGTGCAAAGACAAACCACCGCGAACGAATCTAATCCGTGCTCGACTGGCAATTCAGTCAACTATTCGCTCAGCGCGATTCGTTTCATCCTGCGCGGCATGCAGGATCTTCCCGGCCGCAAGTCGTTGCTGCTCGTTTCCGATAACTTGCCGATGGAACGGCAGGAACATGCGCCCGCCGATTTCGGTTTCAAGCGGCCGGTCATGGACTACGCAAACCTGATCGACGTTTGGACACAATCAACCGTTTTCAACGACGGCCTTCACGGACTCGCGGAACAAGCGATGCGTTCGTCGGTCGTGATCTACGGTGTCAGTTCGCAACGCCTTCAGACGACTGGAGTGCAACCCTCGGACGAGTTCGGCTTTCCCCCGCAAACGATGGTGCTCGGCAGAGGCGGAGTTGACGCAACTCAGCCTAACAACAATCCGTTGTGGCGCTTGTCGAATAGCCGTTCCGCTGAATTACAAAAGAACTTCGACGGCGCGGAGTTGTTGGCGAAGGAGACCGGCGGTTTTGTGATTCGTAACACGAACGATTTCGGCGTCGATCGCGTGCTCGAGGATCAGAACGGCTACTACCTGATCGGTTACCGGCCCGCGACCGAAACATTCAAGCGCCAGGCCCACAAGATTCAGATACGCGTCAAAGGCGGCGGTTTCGCCGTGCGAACACGCGCGGGATTCTACGGCGTCACCGAGAATGCGCCCGCAGGACCACCATCCGAACACGATCGCATGAACAAAGCGCTGATCTCACCGTTTGGCGCGAAGGACATGGCGGTGCGTTTGAAAGCGTTCTTCGCAAACGACCCGGTTCGCGGTTCCCTGTTACGCAATTTTGTAGTTATTGATACAAAGGACCTGACCTTCTACACCGAACGCAACGGAATGCCCAGCGTGAGGTACGAAGTCAGTTACGTTTTGCTAGGCGATAACGGAGCCTTAGTCGACAAGCAGGATCAAACGCTGATAATGCAACTGAGTCAGGAAGTCTTCGAACGTGCGCAACGCGAAGGAATGGTCTACAACTTTGATGTGTCTTTGAAACGGACTGGGTCTTTTCAATTGCGCGTCGCTGTGCGTGATGTCAGGTCACAGAGAATTGGTTCGGCCAGTCAGTTTGTGCAGATGCCGAACTTGAGCGACGGGCAACTGGCGTTGTCGGGCGTGCTCCTTTATGCGGAAGGTCCCGACCTGGAGCCCGACGATTGGAACAGGGCTTTAGTGCTGCGGCGATTTCGACCGGGAGCGTCGCTCGTCTACGGCTACACGATCTACAACGCCGTGCTGGATAAGAAAACAGGCCGTCCGCATTTGCTGACGCAGACGGTTGTCTTCCGCGACTCGATCAAAATCTACAGTTCCGATCGCGTGGTGGTAGCAGACAAGGATCAGACGGACTTGAAGCGGATCAATGCGGGTGCGCGTCTGCAACTCGGATCGGCACTCACGCCGGGCGAATACGTTGTGCAGATTGTGGTTGAAGATCAGGTCGCGAAGCGGACGACAACTCAACTGACGCAGTTTGAGGTTAAGTGATCCGCCTGCCGTTGCGTCTGTCAATTATCACCATTGCAGTTCGGCCAGCGGGAACGTCAACTGCGAAGCGTGTCTTGGTTTCCAGATCCGTCACCTGCAACGACGTGTCGCGATTCGACTCGGAAACAAACGTATAAAGCACAATCTCGCGAAAGACCGACGGCAATATCAGCACCGCCGGCGTGTGCGGCGTGACAGTGAAGATCGGCGCGACGCCGGCCTGCGTCATCGCCAAACGATAAAACGCCACGAGAGCCTCCATCGAATCACCAAGCTCGAGCGGCAACGGGCTTCGGATCAGACGCCCCTCCTGCTTTATCTGTGCAAATCCAGCCTTCTCAATCCGTTGAATTTTTTCCCCTTCAAACCGCACCAAATATTCCTTCCCGCCAACAGCGAAACTCTCCGTCTGTTGCACCGGTAACGAGTCTTCATCATTAATCAGTCCAGTGATGGCGATTGTGGCGCCCTCTCTTGCTCTGGCATTCAGCGCGTCCCAACACTGCGGCGTCAACGTGCGCGGCGCCGGCACGACGATCAATTTCGCCGGATACGCTTGATCCGCCAGCGTATACTCACTGATAGCCTGCAAGGGCACACCGCAGTGGTAATACATCGCCCGCACACACCGGCGCGTCGCCTCATAAGCAAAACTGCGCGGCGAAAACATGTGCGAGTGCGGAATCACCATCACGACCTGTTCCGATTGCCGGTCACGCAATCGCTGCCCGTGTTGGGCCATAAACTTCGCGATCGCGAGAAACGGCTCCAACTCCGGTTTCGCGGTTCCATCCACGCGATGAAAACCAATCCCCACCTCGTTGGTGGAGTTCATGTAAGGATTCGTATTCCAGATCCATTCGATAAACCCTGCACCATCCGCCGCAAACGAGAGCGCCATCTTGCGTTCGAGCAGATTGCTGACTTCCTGTTCGCTGCGCCACGGCTCATCGCCTTCGGCGTGCTCGTAAAACATCACGCCCGTCTCTTCCATCAGACTCGCCTTCGACGGCACCTTCGCCAGCACACTGTCCCAAACGAGATCGTCATTGGCCCACCAGTTGTGCAGCGAAGTGAAATCGACGAGCGGCGCGAAGAACTGAATGTTTGGACTGTCGCCCAGTCCGGCCTCGTCCTGACCGACCGTGATCAATTGCTTCGGATTACCGTTAGCGCGTACGGCTTCGGTCATCTGTTTGGTCCAACGCATGAACATGTCCTGCGCAAAGAGCCGGTAGTCGAGTGTTTTGAGCGGCATGCGATCGTCGATGAGGTGAACGCTTTCGAAGTCCTGAAGCTTGGGCAATTCGAGGAGATCGCCGCGCGTGGTGTTGCGCCAGACGTGTTGCAGTTGTTCTATGAGATCGCCGTCGTTCGCGGCATCATAACGGGCGCGAAGCCACATCTTCCACGCCGCGGTTTCATACTCGTCGTAATTCGGCCGGCAGTTCCACAAGAATTTTGGCGAGCAGAAGGAAGGCTCGTTGATGAAATCCCAAATCACATCATCGACGTGTGCGCAGCGTTCGGTAAACGCCGAGATAAACTGCTGCTGCGCTTTCACAGCCTTCGGATCGAGATAAGCGTTCACGCCGCCCCACGTCTCGGGCAGAAAAGCAAAGAACGTGAAGATGACCGGAATGTCGTATTTGTGCGCAGTCAACAGAAACGCATCAAACGCGCGCAGCACGCCTTCATTCACCTTGCCCGGCTCGGGCATGTACTTCTTCCAACCCGTCCAGATACCGGTGCGAATCATGTTCACACCAGCCTCTTTCATCTGGCGAAAATCACGGTCCCACACGGCCGGGTTCGGCTCGAAAAGATAGCGCCGATGAACATCGGAAGCCATGTAGGTCGTTCCCGTGATCGGCAACACCTTTCCCTCACGATAGAAAAAGTGGTTATCAACCGTCAGCGGTTTCCCACGCTTCAACAACTCTTCGTCGTACACCCAGAACCCACTGCTGTGCGTGAGATCACCAGCTTGGGCGCGTATCTCATACAATCCCGGTTTCACGATCCGTTTTAAATCCCCGACAACCTGGCCTGCCGGATCACGCACTTCAACACTATGGTTACTCTTCGCGCCTTCAACCGATATCGAAGGAACTTCACCCGCTCGATAACACGCGAAGTTACTCCGCACGCGAAAAGGGATCGCACCTTGTCGAGCTCTTTCCGCCAAAGCTCTCACCGCATTCGCGGTGAGAGAACCAGTGAAGTTCGCAAACACCCAACGTCCACCGTTGAACTCTGCTTGATTACGATCGATCTGAACAATCGGCGCCGCAATCGCACGCCCTTCACGATTCAACCCGAACACCAGCGACTCAACTACGCCCTCGTGTGGTCCATCGCTGCCTGCTTCGTCGGGCTCGTTGCTCGTCGAACTCAAACGTACATACAACTCGTAGATCTCTTTGGCCTCAAATTCACGCGACAACTCTTCGCGAACACTTTGATACTTCACGACGTTTCGAGCGTCGACTGGAAAGTAATGCGTGATACCGAGCCGTTTGTGATAACTCGCCTGGTACGGCTCAGCGCGCCAACCCGAAGCCGTGCGCACAACGGGCCGCGACAACGGCACGCCGCCGAGATTCAGCCAGTTGCCGCCCGCGCGCAGGTATTCGAGGATCGTTTTCCAGGCACGTTTCGGGAAGGCAGATCCGTACGGATTGATGAAGAGATCAAATTCGCGCGGATTGAGCCGTGTTAGCTGTTGTTCGGAAAGAAACGTAACGTCGAGACCTGTAAACGAAACATCTGCGCTTTGTATTTTGGGAAATGCCGGTTCCTGAAAAACGGCGATGCGGCTAGTTTGTGCGTTAACAACGTTCGGCAGCGCGCCAACGATCGCCGCGCCGCCCAAAGTTTGCAGGAAAGTTCGTCGTGGAAGTTTTTTAGCCACGGATAAACGCGGACCATATTACACTAGCTACAGGTTTTCCTATGTCGATCTCTTCGGCAAGACAGCGCCTCATCGAATATCTCGGTCTTTCGTTGCTGCTCGGAATGGTGGCGGCGATCGCGATGCTGATCTTCCTCGGCTGGCTCACAGACGAGGTGCTCGAAGGTGACGCGCGCCGCTTCGACGACGCCACGCGCGCCGCCGTTCACACACTCGCTTCGCCGGCGTTGACGTCGATCATGCACTTCCTCTCGTTTATCGGGGGAACGCTTTTCCTCACGATCGCCACAGCGGCGGTTATCGTGATTTTCGCGTTGCGCAAGTGGGGCCGCGAAGCGCGACTCTTCGCGCTCACAATGATCGGCGCGTCGGTGTTGAATATCACGCTGAAACTGGCGTTCAAACGCGCGCGGCCCGTTCCGTTTTTCGATCTCACCGCGCCTGCGTCTTACAGTTTTCCGAGTGGACACTCACTGGCGAGTTGCTGCTTCTTTGCCGGCCTCGCGGCGATTCTTTCCGGACGCGTCAAAAGCAGACGCGCGCGAATGCTCATCTGGATCGCGGCGTCGGTGATGTTTCTTTTGATCGGCCTCTCGCGGATCTACCTCGGCGTGCACTACACGACTGACGTGATCGCGGGATTCACCGCGGCGTTGATTTGGATCGTAGTCGTGAGGTTTGTCGAATTGCAGTTAGCGAAGAGACGAGCCACAAAAAAGCACAAGATGCAGAAATGATTTATGAACTCATTTTTAGCTCTTGTGCCTCTTGTGCCTTTTTGTGGCTCAAAGCTTCAAGCGCATCTCCACTGAAAGTCCGCCATCTTTCGCGTTCTCGGCTTTAACCGATCCACCGTGCATGCGCACCGCGCGTTCGGTGATCGCGAGACCCAAACCGGTGCCACCGCCGCTCTGCCGATCGCGCGCGTCCTCCGCGCGATAGAACGGATGAAAGATCTTTTCGAGCGCGTCTTCCGGAACACCGTTACCACGATCGCGAACACTGATCACCGCGAAGTTTCCGCCGCCACCATTCTGCCGCTGCAACGCAACCTCAACCGCCGTTCCTTCCGGCGTGAAGCGAACCGCATTGCGCACGACGTTCTCAACCGCGCTCCGCAGCAGGTCTTCGATCCCACTGATCGTACATCTCTCGGTCCAAACAACCTGTACCGATCGATTCACGCCGCGTGCTTCGTAATCAGCGTCTTCGGCGACGTCGCGTACGAGCGAGGCGAGATCGATCGCGGTTCGCTTGCGGACGTCCGTGCCACTTTCAAGACGCGTCAGCTCCAAAAGCTGACTGATCATCTCGTTCAAGTTATCCGACTCACGTTCAATACGATCCAGTGCGCCATTCGCTTCCGCGCCCGAACGTTGCCGCGCCAAACCGAGCGCCACGCCGAGACGCGCGAGCGGCGAACGCAGTTCGTGTGAAATGTCGCCGAGCAAACGTTGCTGCGCTTTGACCATCGACTCCAAACGTTCAGCCATGCCGTTGAAATCGCGGCCGAGCTGTCCGACTTCATCGCGGCGTTTGGTGAGTTTCGCCGCGACGCGCGCGCCGAGATTACCTTCCGCGAGTTCGTTGGTTGTCGTGCGGAGTTTTAAGAGCGGCGTTGTCAGATAGCGAGCGAGCCAGAAACAAAAGATGCCGCCGATTACTAAAATTACCAGCAAGCGCAGCAGTTGAGGTTGCCATGTTTGTTGAAACGGCGGACGCGGAATGTGGGCCACGTACGTGTAGCGCTGGCCTTGTGGACTGACGACCGGACGCGCGACGATCGTTTCGCGGCCGGCGAAGTTAAACTCGATCTCGCGGCTCTCCGTGGCCCGAGTGATCAGTTCACTGGCGCCGGGAGGTGCGGTTCGTCCGGAAAGTTCTTTTCCGTTTTCATCGAAGAACGTAGCACTGACACCGGATGACTTTTCAGTTTGTTGCAACGCGGACGTCAAAGCAGCCGCGCCTGATTGTTCGTAAATCTCGGCGGCCCGCTGGGCATTTGGACCAACCTGTGTGAGATCGCGCCACGATCGCCGTATCGGCGTCGGACGCGTGAGCGCAAAAATGGCGAACGTGGCGACGTTGATAATGATCATCGCCAACCAGAACCAGATGAAAATTTTCAGATAAAGACTGCGAAACGGGATCTTCATTCTGGTTTTTCTGTCGTTGCGCCGTAGATGTAACCCACGCCGCGAATGGTCTTGATGCGTTCGAGACCGTTGAGTTGATGGCCCAACTTCTTGCGCAGGTTACTGACGTGCATATCGATGCTGCGATCGAACGGCGACAGTTCGCGTCCGAGAACTTCTTTCACTAAATCTTCTCGTTTGACGATTAGGCCGGCGTTGCGCAGCAGTATTTCGAGTAGATCGTATTCAACCCCTGTTAGTTCGACGATGTCTCCCGAGCGGCGGACGTTGCGAGTATTGGAATCCATTTCGATGTCGCCAAGTCGAATCGTTTCGCGCGCGGTGGCCGCGGATTCGATTGGCTGAGCGCGCCGTAACACGGCGCGAATGCGAGCAACAAGTTCGCGAGGATTGAAAGGTTTGGGGAGGTAATCGTCGGCGCCGATCTCCAGCCCGACGATACGATCGACGTCATCACCACGTGCGGTGAGCATCAGCACGGGAATGCGCGAACGTGCTCTGATCCGGCGCAACACGTCGAAACCATTCGTGCCTGGCAGCATCACGTCGAGGACCACGAGATCGTGCTCGTTTGACAGAGCGCGATCTATGCCGCGCTCGCCGTTGTGGATCGCTTCAACCGTGTAACCTTCGGGTTGAAGATATTCGCCAACGAGCTCGCACAGCCCAACGTCGTCGTCGATTACCAGCACGCGTTCCATTGGTTCAGTCGAATTTCGCTCGGCCAGATTGTACATTTTTGATTTCCGATTGCCGATTGTCGATTTACCTGGAAGATGTTTGGACTGCTTATCAATCGGCAATCGAAAATCGGCAACTGGCAATTTACAACACACGCTCGTTTCCGTGCGTAAAGAAGTGTCAATCGTAAAGTCCATAGAACTGACAAAACTTTACAATCCATTGACAGACTCTTTACGACCCGTTTGAGTACAATCCGTGGCTCAAAGCTGCGGCGTAACGCTCTCTATCCGCGCCAATTAAGCTGAATCGAAGGAGCTTTCTGAATGAAGAGAATGGTAACGGCCATCGCCCTGTGCCTCCTGGTGCTTGGCTCAGCGGGAGTTGCATTGGCGCAGCAAAGGCCCGGCTCTGTGCGCGGTCAGGTGCTCGACGAACTGGGCGGCGCGATTGTTGGCGCGAGCGTGACCGCGATCGATTCGACGGGCAAAGAGAAGTCGGTTGTTACGAATGACGGTGGCAGTTACACGATCAATGTACTAGCTCCGGGCAAATACACGTTGCGCGTGGTGAACGCCGGCTTTGCGATCTTTGAGAATACGGAAGTTGAAGTCGTAGCCGGCAAAGCAGAGCAACTCGACGTCACGTTGAAAGTCGCGATCGAAGAACAGAAGGTGACTGTCGCGGCTGACACTCGCGAGCTCAGCACCGAACCGGAAAACAACGCGGGCGCGGTAGTCTTGAAAGGCGAGGACATCGATGCGCTGCCTGACGATCCGGACGACATGGCCGCCGCACTGCAAGCGCTCGCCGGCCCGTCGGCTGGTCCAAACGGCGGTCAGATCTTCGTCGACGGTTTCACTGGCGGGCGCATGCCGCCGCGCGCATCGATTCGCGAGATCCGCATCAACTCAAATCCATTTTCAGCCGAGTACGATCGTCTCGGTTTCGGCCGTATCGAGATTCTGACGCGCCCCGGCAGCGATCGTTTTCGCGGACAGGTTTCGTTCAATTTCAACGACGACGCACTTAACTCCCGTAACCCTTTTGCTGATAGTCGTCCCCCAATTCAAACGCGCCAGTACGGCGGCAACTTCGGTGGCCCATTGCTCAAAGGCAAGGCCTCGTTCTTCGTCGACTTCGACAAACGCGACGTCAACGACGAAACGCTGATCGTGGCTACGATTCTCGACGCGAACAACAACATCGTTGATTTCACCGAGACCGTGCCGATCCCGAGCCGCCGCACGTCGTTCAGCCCGCGCATCGACTATCAGATTAATCCCAACAACACGCTAGTCGCACGTTACAACTACACGAAGACCACTCGCACAACCGGCGTCGGCGGCTTCTCGCTGCCGTCGCGTGCTTACGACACCGCGAACACCGAACAGAGCATTCAGTTCACCGAAACCGCGGTCATCAATAAAACGATCGTCAACGAAACGCGCTTTCAGTTTGAACACAGCCGCAACGAGCAGGACGCCGATAACTCGATTCCGACGATCGACGTGTCCGAAGCGTTTACAGGCGGCGGATCGCAGATCGGTCAGTCGTTCAGCAGCGATAAAGAGATCGAACTGACGAACAACACGTCGTTCGCGATGGGCCAACACTCGTTGAAGACCGGTCTGCGGTTGCGCTGGATTAAAGTTTCTAATTTCTCGCCGCAAAATTTTGGCGGCACGTACACGTTCTTTGGTGGCGGCCTCGGCCCGATTCTCGACGCGAATGATAATCCGATCGGCGGAACGGAAACGATCACGAGTATCGAGCGTTTTCGCCGCACTCAGGTGTTCCTTGCGCAGGGACTGACCGGCGCGGCAATTCGCCTGCTCGGCGGCGGCGCCAGCCAGTTTCGTTTGTCGTCCGGCAATCCCGAAACTGACGTTTCGCAGTGGGACTTCGGCGGTTTCGTTCAGGACGATTGGAAGCTTCGTCCAAACTTTACGCTGAGCCTCGGTCTGCGTTACGAGAACCAGAAAAACATCGACAGCAATCTCAACTTCGGCCCGCGACTCGGTTTCGCGTGGCAGCCGGGCGGTCAACAATCGAAGACCGTCATACGCGGTGGTTACGGTGTCTTTTACGATCGCATTAGTGAGAATTTGACGATGCAGGCGTTGCGTTTGAACGGTGTCACGCAGCAACAGTTCACGGTGCAGAATCCGGATTTCTTCCCCGTGATTCCGACACCGGAGCAGTTGGTTGCGTTTTCTGTGCCGGGAACCGTTTATCGTCTCGCTGAAGGACTTCAGGCGCCGTACACGTTGCAGGGTGTGTTTAGCGTCGAACGCCAGTTGCCACACAATCTCACGGTCGCCGCGAGCTACATCAACATTCGCACGCTGCACGTGTTGCGCACGCGGCCGTTGAATGCGCCGTTGCCGGGCACGTTCATTCCCGGCATTCCTGATAGTGGTGTGCGTCCTTTGAACTGCTCGGATTTCATTCCGACGGACATCAATCCGTCGCCGCGTTGCAATATCTTCGAATACGAGTCGAGCGGCCGTTACAACCAGAACCAGTTCATTCTCAACTTCAACAGCCGTCTGCATCGCAACCTGTCGATGAATGCTTACTACGTTTTGTCGAGCGCGAAGAGCGACGCTGACGGCACGGGAAGTTTTCCTGCGAATCCGTACGACTTGAGCACCGAATATGGCCGCGCGTCGGGCGACATTCGTCATCGCTTTGTGATGACGGGTAACATCCGTGCGCCGTGGGGCATCACGCTCAATCCGTTCATCATCGTGCAATCGGGACGGCCTTTTAACATCACGCTCGGCCGCGACATCAACGGCGATACTTTGAACACTGAAAGGCCGTCGCTTGCTCCGGCCGGTGCTGACTGTTCGGACACGGTCAATTTCCGCTGCACGCCGTTTGGTAACTTCAAACTGACCTTCGCGCCTGGCGACGTCATGATTCCGCGTAACTTCGCTGAAGGCCCCGGTTCGACGACCGTGAACGTGCGCGTCAGTAAGACGTGGAGTTTTGGTTCGGAAGGCGGCAGCGCGAATGCTGGTAACCAGCAGAATCGTCAGGATGGACAACGGCCCGGTGGTCAAGGCGCGATGATGGGTGGCATGGGCCGCGGTCCGGGAGGTGGTGGACCTGGCGGCGGTCGCGGTGGTTTTGGCGGACCCGGTGGTGGTGGCGGTTTCGGAGGCGGTGGTAACGCAGGTAGCCGCTACAACCTGACGTTCTCGCTAAACTTCCAGAACCTGCTGAATCACACAAACCTTGGCAATCCAGTGGGCAATCTTGGTTCGTCGTTCTTTGGGCAGTCCACTTCGACTGCTGGTGGCTTTGGTGGTTTTGGTGGTGGCAACGCCGCTTACAACCGCAGAATCGACGCGCAAATAAGATTCAGCTTCTAGCGTGAGAATAGGTCCTATCAGTCCTATAGGACCTATTTCTGATAGGACCTATTACGGATTCGTGCCGTCGATCGAGGGGCGCATCTCGCCGACAAACTGATCTGAATTTTTTATGCTCGACAGCACGATCTCGATCGCTTTATCCGGGAACCCCGACTCGAGTGTGAAGGTGTAACCGGTAAAGACGTCGCCCGAATCATCAGCTCCCCAAAAGAGAAACGTCGAATCGTTGAGCTGCGCGATCTTGCGGAGTAGTTGAGTGGGATTGCGCGCCTTGTCGATATTGATG
>DATEHX010000296.1:0-24765 GCA_035279345.1 Pyrinomonadaceae bacterium
ACAACTTGACCGAGAGTTCGATGTTTCGCGAAGCGGCCATCGCCAGGACAGTGTCGAGCGCCGCTTTCACGGTGCTATTCAGATCGGTCGGGCGTGGTTCAAACTGCAATTTGCCGGTGGCGATGCGCGACGTGTCGAGCAAATCATCAATCAGGCGCGCCTGCAGCCACGCGTTGCGTTCAATCGCGTCGAGTGCCTGCGCGATGCTCTTCGCGTCGAGATCAGCGTTGCGCAGCAGTTTGATCCAACCGACGACCGGTGTCAGCGGTGTGCGCAGTTCGTGCGAGAGCGTGGCAAGAAAGACGTCTTTGGCACGGTTTGCTTCGGCGAGTTCGGCATTGAGCCGGGTCAATTCGGAGGTGCGTTCGGCAATTCTTTTTTCGAGATCGCGGTTGAGCTCTTCCAAATCCGCGCGGGCTTTCTGTTCCGCGAGCATGAGCCGGCGATGCTCAACGCCACGACGGATCGTGTGTTTCATCGTTTCGATGTCGCAGGGTTTAACGAGATAGTCGTAAGCGCCTTCCTGCAACGCCGAAATCGCGGATTCGACGGACGCGAAACCGGTCAAAACCACGGAAATCGTTAACGGTGCATTGCGCCGGATCTCGTTCAGCACCATGAGCCCTTCGCCGCCCTCCATGTGCAGGTCGGTGAGCACGAGATCGTAGTCAGCGCCGGCCAGCAGCTCGACCGCTTCGTTACCGCTGGAGGCGACGTCGACTGTGTAACCCTCTTTTTCAAGGATCGCCGCCGTCGTTATGCGCAAACTCTCTTCGTCGTCCACCACCATCAAACGGGCGTGGTCCAGCAACGGGATTCCCGCCGCTTCTTTCAGCGAACGATGATTTCCTGAATGATCCAATGAACTACTCATTTCCTTTCGGCTGCCGCCTCATTCTTCTTTGCGTTTGTCTTGTCTTCCAGAACCGGGGAGTCAACTTGCAATACGATGCTGAAAACAGTGCCTCGGCCGATGTCGCTGGAAACTTCGATGCGCCCGCCGTGTTGCCGGACAATGTCCTGCGTCACCCACAAACCGAGGCCGGTCCCCTTCTTCCCGGTCGAGAAAAACGGATCGAAGATACGCGAAAGATCGTCTTCAGGGATTCCGACGCCGCTGTCGCTCAGTTGCACGATGATCGAAGGCTGCAATGCCTGTTCGTAACGCGACGTTGCGATATTGATTTCTCCCTCACCGGAGATCGCTTGCTGCGCGTTCAGGATCAGGTTGAGAAACACCTGTCGCAGTTGATCGGCGCGCGCGCGAACCTGTGGCAGCTCCGAATCGAAAGTCTTCGTAATGCGAATACGCTGCTGGCGCATCTTCTTTTCCAGCAGCACCATCGTCTCTTCGAGCAACTGGTTGACGTCAACCCAATCGACCTCGCCAGGCCGGCGTGCAAACCCAAGCATCTGCCGAATGATGTGCGAAACGCGTTCCGTTTCCTTGCGCGCGATTTCGAGAAAGCGGGAGTTCTGCTCGACTTCGGAACTCGTCTGCATCAGGTACAGTGCGTTCTTGATCGCTTCGAGCGGATTATTGACTTCGTGGGCGATTGACGCCGCGAGCCGTCCGACAGCCGCGAGTTTTTCCGATTCGAACAACTGTTGTTCGAGCCGGCGGCGCTCGAGTTCGCGAATCTCCGTCAGGTCGTGAAGAATCGAAACGACCGCGGTCACCTGGCCGGCTTCGTCCAAAACCTCCCGGGCAGTGATCTCCATCGGCAACGACTGTCCGTCTTCGGGATCCATCAGTTCGATCTCACCCTGTCGCGCGGTTTCCGAAGCTGAAGCAAGCGTGGAGATGAAAGACGTGAGTTTTACGGCGTTGGTACGCACGGCGGCGGCAGAGCCGGCGGTGTCCTTCTCCTGAAACAGGAGTTCCGCGCGGCGATTGAGCAGAATGTAGTTGCCGGACGAATCGGTCACGACGATCGGGTGGCCTACGTTCTCGATGATCAGATCGAGACGATCGCGTTCGCGGCGCGACTCAGCCTCGGCGTGTTGCAGCTTGGTGAAGTTGCGCGCCAACTCCTCGTTCGCTTCGCGCAGATCGGTAACGTCGCGAAAGATCGAAACGAGTCCGAGCGGTTCACCACGAGCGTTTGCCGCCGGCGTCGAAATGACTTCGAAGTGGATGTCGGAACCTTCGATCGGGTCGACGAGCGTGATGTCTCGCTGGATTACTTCTGAAGAAGAGACCGTGGCGCTGGAGAGGTAAGCCGAGAACAACAGGTCGTTCATCTTCAACGCGCGGCGTTTTCCTTCGCCGGCGTTTGCCGAACCACTGAACAACTCTTCCGCGCGCCGATTCTGAAGCAGGATTTCGTTGTCGAGATCCGTGAGCACGATCGGATCCGCAACTGATTTCATGATCGACTCGATCCACTGCCGCTCGCGTTGGAGCTTGGTAACAGTGGAAACGAGCCGTTCCTGGTGAGTGGCGAGTGACGCAACGATACCGATGCGTTCGGCAAAGCGCCGCAGCAGATCGAACGACTCGGAATCGAGACTATCGCGCTCCGTGCCGACGTAAAGCACGCCCAATCGCGAGCCGCGTTCAAACGTCCAATACTGACCCGGATGTCTCGAGCCCCGGTCGCGTCCGGCTTTTGGCGGCAACTCGGAAATGCCATACAACGGCAGCGCCAAAAACTCCTGCCGCCAGTTCATTCTCCCGAGAAGCTGGCGGGAGGATTCATCTTCGTTGAGATCGATCCAGAGTGGCTGCGCATCGTGAACGACGCGCACGCAGGCGGCGCCGGAGTCGAGCGGCATCTCCACTTTGTAGTCGCCGTTGAAACCGCTGGCCGCGCGAATGCGCAGTTCGGCCTCTCTTTCGTTGATGATTGCGATTGCCGCCTGTTGGCAACCAAAGTTATGAACTATCGCTTCGAGTGCGAGCAACAGTCGCTCCTGAAGTCGCGGCGTAGCGAGCATCTGCGTCGTCGTTTCGATAAAGACGTCGAAATGCCGCTGTTTGAGCCGCGCTTGTTCCGCAATAGCTTGGGCGGCTTGAAGAGCTAACTCTGAGGGAACTTCTCCCATAATGCTGAACTTCTACACGTGAAGCCGGGTCTCAAATCCCACGCAATGCTCTCGTTGATTACTTCTCGACCTCCACCGACACTCGGCGTCGCGTTTCGGTTTCGACTTCCGCCGGGCTACCTGTCAGCACCGGTCGCGAAACTGCCGGGGTCAAGCCTACCGCTTCCGCGTACTTGAGGTACGTGTCAATCGAGGCGACCACCACGCGCGCTTCAATTGTAATGAGGTCAATGCCCACCAGTGAAATGCGGACCCACGCATCGATCACGATACCCTTATCGAGCACGCGATCGAGAACGTCGATTAAACTAGTACCGCCTGGTGCTCTTTCGACAGCCATTTGCTTCGGTTCCTTTTTCTAAAGTTGAAAAACCAGCATACTGCTTGCGCGAGGACCTTCATTAAGTAAAACCCGTCTAACCACGACGCTTCGTCCTGGTCTTACGCGTAGTTACGCGAGTCGTCTTCACAGGCTCATCACCGGAGACTCCCGCTGCCGCACTCAGCTTGCGAATTTCTAGTTCGAGCTCGGACAGTCGTTCACGAAGCTCGATGTTCTCGGCTTCGGCACGTTCGGCCCGCGTTGTCAGATTGGTGTCGTATCGCCACCAGTTCAGCCCAATTTGTTCGGCCTTGTCGATCGAACAGACAAGTAGCCGAATCTGTAGGGTGAGCAGTTCGACGTTCGCAAGCGACACCTTAATGTCGCCCGCTATCACCAATCCTTTGTCAAGAATACGATCGAGAACATCAACCAGGCCCGGGGGACGGGCCGTTATCAGGGTAGACCGCTCACTGGACACTTTCGCCCTCCACACTCAGGAAGCGGCTTTACTCAAAAAGCTTAAAATGGCCGCCACCGTTCGTCGCACTCTGCTTTCGTACTGCAAACTGCTAAATCAGGCGCCCTATCGGACCAAGATCGAGATTGAGGTCTTCGTCCGTTAACCCGAATTGAGTCTTCAGCTCGTGGAGCTTAGCTTCCAACCTCATGAGCGCCAATCCTAACTCTTCGATCTGTTCAGGTGAGAGATCCCCGCCTTCCATACGGCGAACTGCCTGTTTTTCCAGCAGGCGGCGGATGAACTCGATCAGAGTAAGAACCAGCTTTGCCAGACCCTGTTCGACGCTGTGCGCATCAATATTTATTCGCGATGGTAAAGAGTCAGTGACACAACGGAGTTGTTCGACAAACTCCTCTACATGCGAAGTCTCGATCTCCGGCTCAGCCGGAAGGGGGTTTTCGGGGGAAAGCTCCATCAGCTTACTCCGAACTGCGTTTTAAACTCAAGGTCTATATTGGCGAAACTGTACGGCGGCCACGGTCCGCTGGCAAGAAAGTGCAATTCCGGGCGGTCAGCCTGGGCGTTTTTCACCGCGGATCGATAGCGATCGATTGCGCCACGCTCGACGAGATGCGCGGCCGTAACGAGCAATTTATCGGTGGTATTCGTGTTAATCCGTGTTTCTCTTACTGATTCACCCACACGTTCTTCAAGCCAACCAGCGATTCTCTTCGCTTCAGCGCTCCGGGCTTCACTTCCGAAAATCTCCCGTTTCTTTTCTCTCAAAAAAGCCGTGCCCGGCTTCATTTCAACCTCAGACTTTTCTTCAGTCCACTTGCGGTCCCAAATGATTTTAACGTTCATCTCGACGCAACCGCGAACGACTTCAAACTTTGCTTGAAGCGCTTTCGACCGAGCAGTCAGATAGCTGTCGAGCTCAGCCTCGGTCGCGAGCGTACCAAATCGGAAGGGTAATGGTGTCGTAAACGGCAGAAGACTACCTACAATTGCCGCATGTTTCAGAACATTGTCGCGTGTGACCGCCACTGAAGCGCCGGCAAAATCGCTGACCAGCAGGGCGAAGTCATCAAGACATAACAAAGTTACCGGCGTACCGGAGATTCCTTCGTTCTCGCCGTTATAGATCACGTTCTCAATTGAGGCGTCTTCGTCGATAAGACAGTACAGGTATAACTTCATTCCGCATCCGTCTGCCGGCGCTGCAAGACTTCATTCGCGGTCTCGACGGAACTGAGCAGCACGTTGAGGCCGACAAAAACGAGGTCGATGTCGGCAACGGAGATCGTGATCTCGCCCGCGATCACGAGGCCGCGGTTCAGGACGTGATCGAGCGTTTCGAGCAGCGACAGTTCCGACTCCTCGAGCTGCTCCCCATTTCCGCTGACGATGATTTGCTCAAAAGACATTTTAAGAGAAATTATAAACCGGCCACGGACCGGTTAATTCTAAACGAACACCCGCGTTCAGGTTTTCCTGCGCCAACCGCTCAGCCGCCGCGCGAAACTCCTCAAAATTTGCTCGCTTCACTAAAAAAGCAAACTTCGCTTTCAGTTCGCCGTGCTCTGTTGCTTCGACTTTCAGAATCCGCAAACGTTTCGCGTCGTCCGCCTGCTCGCTCAACGCCTTCTCGACTTCGTCAACGATCCGGTTCAGCGCGACGCGGACTTCATCGACCTTCAGTGCGTCGATTTTCTTCTGCATTAAATAGGACTGTCCCGGAGACGCGGCTTCCGCCTGCTGTGACAACTCGCGCAGCCGCGGACTCACCGACGTGATGCTCGCCAACAAAGTCGCCCGATCGGAATAAACGTTGACGCCCCACTCCTCGCGCCCTCGCAAACGCTCGATGATCTGGGCCAGTTCTCTGCCCTTCTCACTCAGCATCCGCTCGACACCGGTCCGTTCCAGATAAATCGTGCCAAAACGAAGAGGCACTACGCTCGTACGTTTCGCAACGTACTCGACCACAGTCTCGTGGCGCATCGCACGCACGGCGGTCCAGGTCGCGTCGCCGAGATGCTCCGCGAGTGCTTCCTCGCCGTAGCTCTCAAGCGGAACGACGCTGCAAAGCGCGGCAAGATCGTTCGCCGTCACCCACTCCAGTTTTGTATCGTCTTCGATGGCAACCGGAAAAGATGCCGCGTCCAACTGTTCGGCGGGTGTGCTTTCCGCGACACAGTAGACGTAATATCCGTTTTTGTTCTGTCCGGGTCCAGTCATAGGGAACTATGACCGGCATTATATACACAGGAGGGTGTTTTAGTTGGAGAGCGAGTAGGATGAAAGCGAAGTGGACACTTGGGGCTTGCCGTAGTAGAAGTTGCCCTGCATCGTCCAGTTGCCGAGATTGAACTGGCGCTGCGCTCCGCAATTAACGCACGAACGATACGCGCGCCCGCCACGGGAGAACGGACGGCTGAGCTCCGCGTGCCGGCAACCAAACACTCGCGCCATCAAGTTGCCGATCTTTCCCGTCAGGGATGATGGCTCGATGTGCCCGACGGCCAGGTTCGCGATTGTTAATTCACCAGCGTGCATAGTGTCACCTCTTTCAGAATTGCCTTCGTTTTGTTAACGCGCAAAGAATTTCCGAATAGGGCCACAAAGAGGCACAAGAAGCACCGTTCAGTTCAAGCATGTACCTTCTGTGCTTTTTTGTGGCCCTTTTTGTAGAGTGAGTTCTGTCTTATACTTACGCACCGCGCAGGAGAGAATTAACGATTGAGCAAAAACCCCACTGATAACGTCACTAAACTACTGATCGAGGTGTCGAAAGGTGACCGGGGAGCGGTTGATCTTTTACTACCCGTCATCTACGATGAACTGCGTAAGCTTGCGGCGAATTATCTGCGGCGTGAACGCCCCGATCACACCCTGCAACCGACCGCTCTGGTTCACGAGGCTTACCTGCGTCTAGTCGATCAGACGCGAGTAAACTGGCAGAACAGAGCCCACTTCTTCGGCGTTGCCGCCCAGATAATGCGACGCCTGCTGGTGGATCATGCGCGCAAACACAATGCAGAAAAGCGCGGGCAGGACTTTAAGAAACTCTCTCTAGACGAAAATATCGATCGCGCCGTCGAACGCAGTGCGGAACTCATCGCGCTCGACGACGCGCTCAAGACTCTGGCGACATTCGACGAACAAAAAGCTCGCATGGTTGAGTTGCGGTACTTTGGCGGCCTATCCATCGAAGAAACAGCAGACGTTATGGGCGTAACTCCCACGACCATCAAACGTCACTGGCGAGCCGCCAAAGCCTGGCTTCATGGTGAAATGCAAAGAAATGTTTGAGGTGCGTTGCTAGTCCAGCCGTTTCTGCATCAAATGTCCTTCTTATAGCGATCGTAGCGTCCAGTAAGACATGACCCCGGAACGCTGGCAAAAAGTTGAAGAGATTTTTCAGGCTGCGGTTGAACTCCTTCCCGAAGAACGAGCGCGCTACATCGCACAAGTCTGCGCAAACGACACCACTCTGAGAGGTGACGTCGAGTCGCTCCTCTCACAACACGACAGCGCCGGCGAACTTCTCGATCAGCCTTTCTATGGCAACACCGAGATGAGCGTGCTCGAGTCGTTTGTTGAAGAAGAAGACCCGCTGCTCGGACGCCGTCTCGGCTCGTATCGCATCGAGCGCGAGATCGGACGCGGCGGTATGGGCGCCGTTTACGAAGCTTCACGCGCCGATAACGAATTCAACAAACGCGCGGCCATCAAGCTCGTGAAGCGCGGCATGGACACGGATTTCATCCTGCGCCGCTTCCGCAAAGAACGACAAATTCTCGCCGCGCTCGATCACCCGCACATCGCCGGGCTGATGGATGGCGGAACAACTGACGATGGACTGCCTTACTTCGTGATGGAGTTCATCGAAGGTCAGCCGCTCTACAATTATTGCGACGCTCACCAACTCAACATTCCCGAACGTCTCAAACTCTTTCGCTCGATCTGCGACGCCGTCCACTACGCGCACCAGAAAGAGATCGTGCATCGCGACATCAAACCTTCAAACGTGCTCGTCACGTCCGAAGGCGTTCCGAAGCTGCTCGACTTCGGCATCGCGAAGTTATTGAACCCGCAACTCGCCGGCGACATCACGCACGATCCGACGGCGACCGCGATGCGTTTGATGACGCCGGAATACGCGTCGCCGGAACAGGTGCAGGGCGCACCGACAACGCCGAGCACTGACGTTTACTCGCTCGGTGTGCTGCTCTATGAATTATTGACCGGTCATCGTCCATACCGACTCGTCAATCGCGCGCCGCACGAGATCGCCCGCGTCATCTGTGAAGAATCGCCTACGCCACCGAGCGTGATCATCACGCGCGCGGAAGATCTGTTGCCGAGTCTTTATCAAGGCGACGAGGCTTCGACGTTGAAAAACCTGTACGTCTCCCGCGGCGGTACACTCGAAACAATCCGCCGCGCGCTCACCGGTGATCTCGACAATATCGTCATGCAGGCGCTGCGCAAAGAGCCCGAGTGGCGTTATCAAACAGCCGCCGAACTGCGCGACGACATCACGCGTTTTCTCGAAGGACGCCCGGTCAGCGATCTTCCCGACCCGCCGAACGCGGCGGCGCTCTTGCGGCCTGACACGTCGAACGAAAACTCGCTCGCCGTGTTGCCGATGAAGCTGTTTGATATCAACCAGCCGGAAGCGAGTCCCGATTATCTCGGCACCGGACTGGCCGATGCTTTGATCACGCGACTGAGCGCGATCCGCAGTTTCGCCGTGCGGCCGACGAGCAGTGTGCTGCGTTACGGCAAGGATGCCGATCCGCTGCGCGCGGGACGCGAGCTCGGCGTTGCGTTTGTTCTGGATGGCCGTATTCGCCGTGCGGCGGAACGCATTCGAGTAACAATTCAGTTGCTCGACGTGCGCGACGAAACAACCGCGTGGGCCGGACAGTTTGACGAACAGTTTACCGACGTTCTCAATCTCGAAGACGTCATCTCTTCGCACGTCGCCGAAGCGATCCTGCCGCATTTGACGGTCGATCAACGCCTGCGT
This sequence comes from Pyrinomonadaceae bacterium, assembly GCA_035279345.1. Classification (GTDB taxonomy): domain Bacteria; phylum Acidobacteriota; class Blastocatellia; order Pyrinomonadales; family Pyrinomonadaceae; genus PSRF01. The sequence continues at coordinate 8,872 of DATEHX010000296.1, forward strand.
CTGGCGAAACGCGGCACTGACAATCCGCAAGCGCACGAGGCTTATTTACGCGGACGTTTTTACTGGAACACGTTTACTGAAGAAGGCTTCGCGCGCGCGATTGTCTGTTATCAACAAGCCATCGCGCTCGATCCGAGATATGCGCTGGCTCACGCGGGTGTGGCTGCGTATCACAATTGGCTCGGCGTCTTTACCGTTATGCCGTTTGCCGAGTGTGCCGCCGCGGCCTACGAAGCGGCTTTAACTTCAGTAGAACTCGATCCGAATCTGGCTGAGGGTCACACGGCGTTAGGCCAGGCCGTGATTTGCCGCGACTTCGCCTGGTCCAACGCGGAACATCACCTCGTTCGCGCCATCGAGCTCGATCCAAACTATCCCCCGGCGCGCATCTGGTACGCGTTGCAGCTCGCGATGGAAGGACGTTTCAGCGAGTCGCTGAAACAGGCGCACATCGGCCGCGATCTGGATCCGCTGGCCGTAATTTCGCGCTTCGCGGTCGTGTGGTGTTCGTATCATTCGCGCCGTTACGACGAAGCGTATCGCTTCGCCAGCGCCACACTCGAAAACGAGCCGCGCAATTTGATGATGCTCTACGGCGTGAGCTTTGTGCTCAGCCGTCTCAACCGTCACGCCGAAGCGATCGAATCCGCGGAGCGATGCGTCGAGTTGCTCGGTAAAGCGTCACACACACTCGGACGGCTCGGCGCCGCATACGCCGCCGCGGGAAATCTGGAACAGGGTCAAAGAGTTCTCGACGAAATGGACCAGCTTTCCGCGCGCCGCTTCATTTCGCCGTATCACCTCGCGCTCGTGAACTGCGCGCTTGGCCGCAAGGAAGCGTCGCTCGATCTACTGGAGCAGGCTTACGACACTGGCGACGCGAAAGTGCTGTGGATGGGCGTCGATCCGGAGCTCGAACCGCTGCACGGACATCCGCGTTTCAACGATCTGTTGCAGAAGTTGGACCATCGTCTCGCTGCGTTGCCGCCGCTTGCCGGTCAACTTCGCGAAGAGCACGAATCGATCGCCGTACTTCCCTTCCGCGTGATGAGCCCGCCGGGAGAAAACACGGGCGACGAGTATCTCGGCATCGGTCTCACTGATGCGCTGATCACGCGTCTCAGCAACGTGCGCCGTCTCGTGGTGCGGCCAACCAGCAGTGTGCTGCGTTATCACGGCGCGAACATCGATCCGCTCATCGCCGGGCGCGATCTCGGCATCGATTATGTTGTTGACGGCAGTCTGCGCCGCGTCGGCGATCGCCTGCGTGTAACCGCGCAGCTTCTGAGCGTAGCGGAAGGCATTACGTGTTGGGCCGAACAATTTGACGAAGACTCGACAGACGTGTTGCAGATCGAGGATTCCATCTCCGAGAGAGTCGCGACTGCGTTGTTGCCGCAGTTGACAGGCGACGAGCAACATCAACTCTCGAAACGCGGCACTGATAACTCCGAAGCGTTCGAAGCATATCTGCGCGGCCGTTATTACTGGAACTCCTACACCGAAACCGGACTCGCCAAAGCGCTCGACAGTTATCAACGCGCGATCAAACTCGACCCCGATTACGCGCTCGCTTACACCGGCATCGCCGATTACTACAACTGGATCGGGGTTTTCGGTATCAAGCCGTTTGCGGAAGCATCAGGCGCCGCAAAACAGGCGGCCGCGAAAGCAGTCGAACTCGATTCGACTTCTGCCGAAGCTTACACCGCACTCGGATTCGCCACCGTCTGCCACGATTTCGACTGGGCCGTAGCCGAAGGCGAGCACCGCCGCGCACTCGAGATCAATCCGAACTACGCGACCGCGCACAATTGGTACGCGTTTCATCTGACAATGGAAGGGCGGTACGACGAAGGCATCGATCAGATGCTTCGTACGCGCGAACTCGATCCGCTTTCACCGGCAGTGATCCAGGCGCTGGGTTGGTGTTACTACCAGGCGCGTCGCTTCGACGAGTCGATCGCTACATTTCGCGCGCTGCTGGATGCCACACCCGACTTTCCTTACGGCCTGATTACTTACTCGTGGGTCCTGCGGCACGCCGGTTCGACAGACGAAGCCGTCAAGGTAGCAGAGAAAGCGTTGGACCTTTCCGGTGGCGGACAACTTTACTTCGCCGGGTTGGGCGCAACGTACGCAGCGGCAGGAAAACCGGAACAAGCGCGGGCGGTGTTGGAACGGCTCACGCAGATGATGGTTCATGGCTACGTCTCGCCGTACCTGCGCGCATTAATTCACCTGCATCTCGGCGAACGCGAGCGGGCACTCGATCTACTACAGCAGGCTTATTCGATCAGAGACGCGTGGATTGTGTGGCTTGGCGTCGAGCCGCAATGGGATTCGCTGCGTGGCGATCCGGCATTTGAAGCGATACTCCGCGATCTGCGTCACCCTGCTGCGGGACGCAAAGTGGTCGCACGCGCGGCGGCAAGTGAGCCAAAACGAAAACGCCGCGATCACATTCCGCCGGTTACCACACAAATCATCAACACCGCGCCCGAGACGCAGGCTGGCGAGAACGAAGAAGCGAAACAGCTCTACACCGCGGGTCGTTACTACTCGACCCGGCGAACCGCTGAAGGTTTACGGCAGGCCATCGAGCGTTTCGAACGAGCAGTTGAACTCGATCCCCAGTACGCGATCGCACACGCGGAGCTCGCGGACTGTTATGCCTTGCTCAACTGGTACGTCGAACCGCCACCGCCGGGAGCGTGGGAACGCGCGAAAGAATCCGCACTGCGCGCGGTTAAAGCCGATCCGGATCTTGCCGAAGCGCACGCCTCGATGGGCTTCGTCAGACTGCACTACGATCGCGACTGGATCGATGCCGAACGCGAACTGCGCAAGGCGATCCAACTGAAGCCGGGCAACCAGGTGGCCCATCGTTGGTACGCTTACAGTCTTTCGGCCATGGGCCGGCACGACGAAGCCTATGCGGAGATCGAACGCGCGCGACAGATCACGCCGCAGTCCGCGGTGATCGCCACGGCGGTGGCAAACGTGTTGTTCCTCGCCGGTAAGTTTGACGAAGCAGTCAAACAGTGCAAGAAGTCACTCGAACTCGATCCCGGCGCGATGGCTGCACATACGATCCTGCGTTGGGCGTACGAATTGAAAGGCATGCACTCGGAGGCGCTCGGCGCGTTTGAGCAGGAACGCAGTTTTGCCGGTGACACACCCACCACTCACGCGAAGCGCGCGCACGTGCTCGCGGCGGTCGGCAAGCGCGACGAAGCACGCTCGATACTCGAAGAGATCATCGCAAAACGAAATCAGGACTTTGTCACGGCCTACGAGATCGCCATCATCTACACGCTGCTGGATGACTTCGACAGCGCGTTTCGCTGGCTGGCCCAGGCGGAACGCGAGCACGCAGTCGGTTTCACCTTCGTTCGCGTCGATCCACATCTGATGAAGCTGCGCTCCGACCCACGGTTCAATGATTTCCTACGCGAAACGGAGAAGACGATTCCTTAAGCAATCCACAGATTACGCAGAAGTTCTTAAAGTAAAACAGATTACGCAACTTCTTTAAGTAAATCTGTGTAATCTGTGGATTGCTTTATTTCGCATTTACTAAACTCGTTTGCTATTTTAGGCCGCAATGTCGAACATCGAAAAACTTGACGCCTGGGTGCGAGAAGTCGTTCAGTGGCACTTCAACCCTGAAACCGGCTGCCCGTTCTGGCTCGAATTCGCGAAGAACCTTTCGTGGGACCCGCGCAAAGAGGTCCAAACCTACAACGATCTTTCCCGCTTCGGTTTTTTTCAGGATGAATGGCTGCGCGGTGGTCCAGTGAGGCGGTGGGTGCCGAAAGGTTTTGCCGGACGTCCCGTCTACACCTTTGAGACCGGCGGCAGCACCGGCGTACCGAAATCTCGTATTAACATCGACGACTTTCGCATCGATTACGAAGCCTTCAGCGACACGCTACCTGATGAATACTTTCCACGCGATTCGGATTGGTTGTCGCTTGGACCAACCGGCCCGCGTCGTTTGCGTTTGGCAGTCGAACATCTCGCGCAACATCGCGGCGGGATCTGTTTCATGGTCGATCTCGATCCGCGCTGGGTCATCAAGCTGTTGAAGATGGGCCAACCGAAGATGGCCGAACAGTACAAGCAGCACGTCGTCGAGCAGGGTTTAACGTTGCTGCGCGCGCACGACAACATTCGTTGTCTGTTCACGACACCCAAATTGTTGGAGGCGCTCTGCGAAAAGATCTCGTTGAAGAAGGCCGGCATCACGGGTGTGTTTTGCGGGGGTACGGAGATGACGCCGCAGTTTCATCGCTTCGCGGTCGAGGAACTGCTCGAAGGCGCGTATTTTGCTCCGACTTACGGAAACACGTTGATGGGTCTGGCCGTACATAAACCGAGACTTCCGGAAGACAACTTCGCGATCATCTATTACCCGCCGCAGCCGCGAGCGATGGTGGAAGTGGTCGATCCGGAGGAGCCGGACAGAATTGTTGGCTATGGCGAGACCGGCCGCGTGCGTTTGACGACGTTGACGAAAGAGTTTTTCATGCCGCGTTTTCTGGAGCGTGACGAAGCCGAACGCGAACCGCCGTGCGAGCAGTATCCGTGGGATGGCGTGCGAAACGTGCGGCCGTTTTCGAAACTTCAGACGAGCGTGGTGGAGGGAGTGTACTAATTGTCGATTGCCGATTTGCGATTGCCGATTTTGCGACAGGGCGTTCCTTATTACAGCCTCGACGTCGCGCGAGTCGTGCATCACCGTACCCGTGAACCCTTCGTCGAAGTCAGCCAGGCCAATCCGGGTTTGATCCGCCGCGACCTTGGCAAGCAAGACATTCCCAGATCCCGGTTACAGAAACTCTCAACACGCGAACTCGTCGACATCTGCACGCGCGCCGCGGAAATCTTCACCGAAGATCCCGCGGACTACCTCAGCCAGGTTTCCGCAACCACCGGCCTGCCACACGTTCTCGTCGAACGAAACATGCTCAAGATCAAAAGCATGTTTGCCAACATGGAGAGCGTGCTCAACGGCTTGACGCGCGGGATCGATTGGGAGCTGCTCGACCGCGGCTTCGGCAAACTCGACGGCCGCACTTTGAGCTTCTTCCCGCGCACACAATCGCTGGGCGCCGTGCTGCCAAACAACTCGCCAGGTGTGCACTCGCTATGGATTCCCGCGTTTGCGCTGCGCATTCCGCTCGTGCTGAAACCCGGCAGCGCCGAACCGTGGACGCCGTATCGGATCATTCAGTCATTGATTAAAGCGGGCGCGCCGCCGGAAGCTTTTAGCTTCTATCCGACGGATCACGCAGGCGCGAGTGAGATCCTGCGAAACTGCGGCCGCTCGTTGTTGTTTGGTGACAGTTCGACCACGTCCGTTTGGGCAAACGATCCGCGCATCGAGATTCATGGACCAGGCTACAGCAAGGTAATCATCGGCGAGGATTGCATCGACGATTGGGAACAATATCTAGACGTGCTCGTCGCTTCGATTGCTGACAACGGCGGACGTTCGTGTGTGAATGCATCCGCGGTTTGGGTGCCGCGTCATGCCGATAAAATCAGCGAAGCACTCGCCGAACGACTCGCGCGGATAGTTCCACGAAACGCTGAAGATCCGGAAGCCAAGCTCGCACCGTTCACTGATCCGCAGATCGCTACTCGCATCAACACGATGATCGATCAGGGTCTGCTCGAACCCGGCGCACGCGACGTCACCGCTTCGTATCGCGACGGCGATCGACTCGCAAACTGGAACAACTGCTCCTATCTGACTCCGACTGTAATTCGTTGTGCAGCGGATCACCCGCTAGCGGGTCGTGAATACCTGTTCCCGTTTGCGGCAGTAGTGGAAGTCCCACAGGACCAGCTTTTGTCCCAACTCGGCTCGAGTCTGGTTGTTACCGCGATTACCGAAGACCCCAATCTGATCCAGGCGCTCGTCAACTCCCCGCACATCGAGCGCCTCAATGTTGGACCACTGCCGACCAACCAGGTCAGTTGGGACCAACCCCACGAAGGCAATCTTTTCGACCACCTTTACGGGCGGCGCGCCTTCCAACACGCCGTCGCCGTCTGAGGTGCGTTAGGTGCGAATTCTCTATCTCACAGGTGGAGCAGGCAGAATGTATTGCGGCAGTTGCCTGCGCGATAACGCCATGGCTACCGAACTGCTCGCTCGCGGTCATGACGTGCTGCTGTTGCCGGTTTACACGCCGACGCTCACAGACGAACCAAACGTCAGTCAGGATCACGTCGTCCTGGGCGGCATCAGCGCTTATCTCGAACAGTACGTTCCCTTCTTTCGCAAAACTCCCGCGTGGCTCGATCGTCTGTGGGACTCGAAAGCGGCCTTGAGTCTCGCGTCGCGCAAATCGATCTCGGTGAATCCGAAGATGCTCGGCGAGATGACTGTTTCTGTGCTTCGTGGCGAAGACGGATTTCAACGCAAAGAGATTCAGAAGATGGTTGAGTGGGTGAAGCAACTGCCGCAACCCGACATCGTCAACCTGCCGTACACGCTTTTGATCGCGCTCGCACGGCCACTCAAAGAAGCGCTCAATCGCCCGGTGCTCTGCACGCTTCAGGGTGAAGATCTTTTCTTGAACGGACTACATGAACCGTATCGGAGTCAGGCTTTCGATCTGATTCGCAAACAGTTGGACCACGTCGATCTGTTTCTTTCGGTGAGCGAGTATTACGCTGAGTTCATGCCAAATTATCTCGGTATTCCCGCTAAGAAGATTCGCGTGGTTCCATTGGGGGTCAATCCCGAAGGTTTTAATTTACGCGAGTCTCACGCTGGCGAACCATTCACCGTGGGTTTTTTCGGCCGCGTGGCGCCGGAAAAGGGACTTCATGTGTTAGCCGAAGCTTATCGACAGTTGCGTGAATCCGGTGATCTGCCGCAGGCGCGTCTGGAGGTCGCGGGTTACATGGCGGCTGATTGCAAACCGTATCTCGCCGGCATCGAAGCGCGACTCAGAGAAGCGAAACTTGCCACTGAGTTTCATTATCGCGGCGTACTTGATCGCGCGGAAAAGATCGCGTTTCTCCGCAAACTCGACGTGATGTCAATGCCGGCGACTTATGATGAACCGAAAGGAGCATCGTTACTCGAAGCGATGGCTTGCGGTGTGCCGCTGGTCCAACCACGCCGCGGCGGCTTTACCGAGATCATTGAAAAAACCGGCGGCGGTCTCTTGATAAAACCGGACGATCCGCAGAGCCTCGCCGAAGGTATTCTGAAAGTTTACAAGAACAAAGAACTCGCGGAGCAGTTGAGCGCCAACGGTTTTCGCGGCGTGCGCCAGCACTACACTGCCGCGCAAATGGCCGATAAACTCATGATCGCTTTTCAATCCGTGACATCCGTGGCCGAGAACAAAGTTGCTTAAAGTCGATCACATCTCCAAGGAGTATCCGACTCCCGCTGGTCCACTCAAGATCGTCAGCGACGTGTCGCTCGAACTGCCCGAAGGCTCGGCAGTCTCGATCATGGGGCCGTCGGGCAGCGGCAAGAGCACGTTGCTTTACATGATCGGCGCGCTCGAAACGCCGACGAGCGGAACCGTCACACTCGACGATCAGAACCCCTTCCTGCTCGACGCTAAAAAACTCGCGGCCTTTCGTAACCAACGCATCGGGTTTGTCTTTCAGGATCATTGCCTGCTGCCGCAATGCTCCGTGATCGAAAACGTTTTGACGCCAACGTTGGTATCGTCCGCGAACGGCTCAGTAGACCGCGCGCGTGAGCTTCTAACGCAGGTCGGCTTGAAAGAGCGACTTGCTCATCACCCGTCACAGCTCTCAGGCGGCGAAAAGCAACGCGTCGCACTCGCGCGTGCTCTGATCATGAAGCCACGACTGTTGCTCTGCGACGAACCGACCGGCAACCTGGACCAGCGATCCGCTGAAGTCGTCGCGGGCATGCTGCTCGACATTCACCGGCAGGCCAACACGATCCTGATCGTCGTCACCCATAGCGCCGATCTCGCTGCTCGTTTTCCCCAACGCTTCGAACTCAGGAACCAACAGCTCGAACCCGCGTAATGCGTACCACTCGCCTGATACAACGCAGTCTCGCGTACTACTGGCAAACCAATCTGGTGGTCGTACTCGGCGTGGCGATTGCCGTCGCGGTGTTGACGGGCGCGTTGTTGATTGGCAAGTCAGTGCGCGGCAGTTTGCGCGATCTCGTCTCGCAGCGACTCGGGGCTACGGATGATTTTGTCGCTGCGACGGGTTTCTTCCGCGAACAATTGGCTACAGACATTCTTCAGCCGGGCACGTTTACGACGACTGTCCTCAGCGGCACTTGTCCTTTGATCGCGCTCGATGGATTGGTCACACACGAACCGAGTCGCCGCCGCGCCGGCGACGTTCGTGTTTACGGTGTTGACGAGAGGTTCTGGAAATTCAACGGCGTCGCGGCCGAGCCGCTGCAGGATCGTCAGGTGTTATTGAGTGAGAGTCTAGCGCAAGAACTGGGAACCACCGTGGGCGACTCAATCCTGTTGCGCATCGAGAAACCTTCTGACATTCCGATCGAGTCGCTTCACGGCCGCAAAGAAGATCCGGGGCGCACGATTCGTCTCAACCTGAAGTCGGTGCTTCCCGCGGCTTCGCTCGGTGAATTTTCTCTGCGGCCACAGCAAGGACCGGTGCGCGCGATTTTTGTTTCGCTTCCGTTTTTGCAGAAGGAGTTGGACCAGACAGGAAACGTCAACACGTTCTTAGTCTCGCGGTCGTCACCCATCGACGACAGTGAAAGAGTGGGTTTCCCATACAAGATCGAGACGCTACTCAAAGACAAAGCAACGCTCGAAGACCTCGGTCTCAAGCTGCGCGTTCTCGACGAGCAAAAGGTTCTTTCACTCGAAAGCAACAGCAACATCATCAACGACACCGTTGCGAATGCAGCCCAGGAAGCCGCTGTGGCAGCGTCGCTAAAAACAGCTCCCTTGCTTTCGTATCTCGCCAACAGCATTAGTTTGGGCGATCGTGCAGTGCCGTATTCGCTTGTCACCGGCCTTGACGACGAAGCTTTCAATCGCGTGACCCATGAACGCGGACCTTCCGTTATCGACCAGTACACCGGACGGCCGTGTATCACTATCAACGATTGGACCGCGCGGGAGTTGAACGCTCATCTCGAAGACATAGTCACGCTGGAATACTACCTCTGGCAGGAAGGCGGCCGGCTCGAGACAAGCAAAAAAGAGTTCGCGGTTTGCGGGATTACGACCATCGCGGGGCTGGCAGCCGATCGCGATCTCGTGCCCGCGTATCCCGGCATCACTGAATCCGAGAACATGTCGGACTGGGACCCGCCGTTTCCGATCGATCTCGCGCGCGTGCGCAAACAGGATGAAGACTACTGGCATCAATATCGCACCACGCCGAAAGCCTTCATCCCGCTCGAGAATGCTCAGAAACTTTGGCAAACACGTTTCGGTAAGCTGACGTCTATTCGCCTTCAATCCAATAATAATCAACCCCCGTCGGATCAAATTGATCCCTTCCAAAAGGCGTTACGCGAGAAGCTCTCTCCAACACAGATGGGCTTCCAAATAGTTCCCGTTCGCGATCAAGGCCTGCAAGCCTCGCGGGGCGCGACCGACTTCGGCGAATACTTCCTCTATTTCAGTTTCTTTCTCGTCATCTCCGCTCTCTTACTAACGGCTCTCTTCTTTAAACTCGGCATCGAGCAACGCTTGCGTGAGATCGGAACGTTGCAGGCGCTCGGATTTTCCGCGGCGCGCATCCGGGGATTGTTTCTCGCCGAAGGCGTATTGCTCTCGATAATCGGAAGTTTGCTCGGCGTACTCGGGGCGATCGGTTACGCGAAGCTGTTGATGTACGGGTTGAAAACGTGGTGGGTCGGTGCGGTGGGAACGACGGCGTTGACGATGCACGTCTCGTGGCAGTCGATGTTGATTGGCGCGGTAGGTGGTGTGGTCGCTGCTGTAGTTTGCGTAGTGCTGACGTTGAGAAAGTTAGGTTCTTCATCAACACGAGGGTTGATGTTAGGCGAGAGCCCAAAGGGAACACGGATTTTCCGGATCGGGATCGGGGCTACAGTGGTTGGGTTGGTGTTGTTGGGTGTTGGCGCATTGCATGTGATTCCGCAGGTTGCGGGATTCTTTGGTGGTGGCGTTGTGTTGCTCGTGGCGAGTGTTTGCTTTTTGTCTGCGTGGTTGAAGCGCAAGGATAGAAAATCGATTCAAGGCACGGGCTGGTGGACCATCTGGCTGCTTGGCTTTCGCAACGCTGCTTATCGCCCGAGCCGAACGGTGTTGTGCGTCACGTTGATCGCGTCCGCTGCGTTCATCATCGTCGCGGTTGATTCATTTCGGCGCGGCAGTGCAGCCGAGACGGACAGAAAATCCGGTAGCGGGGGTTTTCCGCTATTCGCCGAATCCCTGTTGCCGATCGTTCACGACGCAAACACGCCAGCCGGACGCGAGGCGCTGAATCTCAACACCACGAACGATGCCGCTGTCTTGCAGGATCTGAAGTTTGTAAACTTTCGCGTTCGTCCGGGCGACGACACGAGTTGCCTCAACCTTTATCAACCACGCAATCCCAAAATCATCGCTCCTCCCGCAAGCTTCGTCGATGACAATCGTTTCACCTTTCAAAGCTCGATCGATCCAAACGAAACAAACCCGTGGCAACTCTTGAATCGCGAGTTTCCTGACGGAGCAATCCCGGTAATCACTGACGCTAATTCCCTCACCTACGTGCTGCACTTGAAGGTCGGCGAGGATCTCGTTATGGACCACGGCGCGCAACCGGTGCGTCTGCGGATCGTCGGCGCACTGTCCGACAGCATCTTCCAAAGCGAACTGTTGATGTCAGACAAAAACTTCGTACGCCTGTTTCCGGACGAACAGGGCTATCGGTTTTTTTTGCTCGACACGCCGCAAACAAAATCTCAGCAAGTTGCCTCAGTGCTCGAAGATCGCCTCTCCGACTTCGGTTTCGACTCCCAATCAACCGCCGAACGTCTCGCGAATTTTCACCGCGTCGAAAACACGTACCTCTCGACGTTTCAACTGCTCGGCGGCCTCGGTCTGATCCTCGGCACGTTGGGCATGGCCGCTGTTCTCTTGCGCAACGTCTTCGAACGACGGCGAGAACTAGCCCTGTTGCGCGCCGTAGGGTATAACTCTTCTCACTTCGCGGTGATGGTGATTAGCGAGAACGTCCTGATGCTGTGCTGCGGCGTAGCCATCGGTTCCGTTTGCGCGCTGCTTGCAATTGCTCCGGTGTTCTTCGAACGCGGCGGCCGCTTACCAAACGTCTCGCTCGGTCTGTTACTGCTAGCCGTGCTGGTTTCGGGTGCAATCGCATCGCTCGTGGCCACATTCGCTGCGCTACGTTCACCATTACTGCCGGCTTTACGCGCGGAATAAATAAATTCAGGAGGAAGGTGAAGATGCGGGAACGTGTTCTCGGTACTCTGGTTGTCTTCTTGCTGTCGTTGTCGGTGGCCAGCGCGCAAAACTGGCCGCAGTGGCGTGGGCCAAGTCTCAATGGCCTCAGTGCCGAGAAGAACCTGCCGGTGAAATGGACCACCGAAGAGAACGTCGTGTGGAAAGTTTCGATGCCGGGCTTTAGCGGCTCGACACCCATCATCTGGCGCGATCGGATCTTCCTCAACGTCGCCGAGGGCGACAATCTGTTTCTCTGGAGCGTCGACAAAACGAAAGGCCAGGTGCTCTGGAAACAACCCCTCGGCGCCGGCAACGTAAAGATGCGCAAGCAGAACATGTCGTCGCCTTCACCCGTGACTGACGGCCGCGCGGTTTATGTCATGACCGGCACCGGCCTCCTCAAAGCCTTCGACTTCGCCGGCAAAGAACTCTGGTCCAGAGACATTCAGAACGAGTACGGCGAGTTTGGTTTGAACTGGGGTTATGCCTCGTCGCCGTTGCTGCATGAGGATTCGCTCTTCGTGCAAGTGCTTCACGGTATGAAGACTGACGATCCGTCGTACGTGATGCGCATCGACAAGAAAAACGGCAAGACACTTTGGAAAGTTGACCGTGCGACGAACGCGATTCGTGAATCGCCCGATTCCTACACGACTCCGGCGCTGCTTCGTTACAACAAAACAACCGAGATCGTGATCACCGGCGGCGATTGCGTCACCGGTCACGATCCCGCCGACGGCAAAGAGCTCTGGCGCGCAAACGGACTCAATCCCGACAACAATCCGTTCTATCGCATCGTTGCGTCGCCGATAGTTTTCAACGAAGTCATCTACGCTCCAACGCGGGTGAAGCCGTTGTTGGCGTTGCGCGCGGGCGGGCGCGGCGACATCACCAGTTCGCACGTTATTTGGTCCACGGCGAATGGGCCGGACGTGCCAACACCCGTTACTGATGGAAAATATTTCTACATCGTGAACGACCGTGGCGTTGTGTGGTGCTTGGACGCGAAAACCGGCGCCGAGATCTACGCGCAGCAACGTATCAAACCCGGCACGTACAGCGGCTCGCCCGTTCTCGCTGACGGCAAGATCTACATCACGAATGAAGATGGATTGACGACGGTGATCGCTGCTGGTCCGAAGTTTGAAGTTCTCGCGGAGAATGCGTTGAACGACTACACGCTGAGTTCACCGGCAATATCCGACGGACGGATCTACATCCGCACGGCGCAACATCTCTATAGCATCGGAAGGAAATAGCAATCCACAGATTACGCAGATTGCTTGAAAAAAATCTGCGTAATCTGTGGATTGCCTGGAGGGGCCATGCTGAAAACCCTTGCTTTAGTCATACTCATCGTAGTCAGTGCCGACGCGCAAGAGCTCGGCCGCGTCGAGTTCCCGACCTCCGGTTCGCCGGCGGCTCAGGCACACTTCCTGCGCGGTCTCGCGGCGCTGCATTCCTTCTGGTATGAAGAAGCGCTCGAGGCGTTTCGCGAGTCGACCAAAGCCGATCCTGACTTCATGATGGGTTACTGGGGCGAGGCGATGGCCCAGAATCATCCGCTGTGGTCGGAACAGGATCTCAGCGCTGCCCAGCAAGTCATCGCGAAGATCAAAGACACGCCGAAGCTGAGCGATCGGGAACGCGCGTACCTCAACGCCGTAAAACTACTTTACGGCAACGGCGACAAGCACGCGCGCGATATGGCGTACTCGGCAGGGATGGAAAAGATCTACCGCGCGTATCCGGAAGATCTCGATGCGGCGGCTTTCTATTCGTTATCGTTGCTCGGTCTCGTTGGACCAGGTGACAAGGGTTATCGTTTGCAGGCTCAGGCGGGAGCGATTGCGCTCGCCGTTTACGAGAAGAACCCGAACCATCCGGGCGCGGCGCATTACATCATTCACGCGTTTGACGATCCCGATCACGCGATTCTCGCACTGCCCGCCGCGCGCCGTTATGCGGACATCGCGCCCGAAGCGCATCACGCGCGTCACATGCCTTCGCATATCTTTCTGCAATTGGGAATGTGGCCCGAGGCTGCGGCGTCGAACGAATCAGCGTGGGAGTCGTCCGACAACTGGATGAAACGCAAGAAGCTCTCGCTGAACGTGCGCGATTATCACAGTCTGCATTGGTTGCTCTACGCTTATCTTCAGCAGGGGCGTTACAGCAAGGCGGAGCAGTTGTTGAAGTTGATGAAGCAGGTGATGGCGGAGTCGACTTACGATAACAAGTTGCGGCCCGGCTACTACGAAAACAACTACGCCAACATGGCCGCGGCGTTTATTGTCGAGACTGAACGATGGGAACTTGCAACCGAACTCTTCCCGCCGAGTAAAAACCCCGCGGCATCCGAAGAAGCCACAAGCGGAAGCCACGGCGCACACGGATCTGCACCGATGGCAAACACGCTTCGTTATTCAGGCGCGAGTAAGGTTCTGCCGGCGTTCATCCGTTCTTTTTCCGCCGTTATCCGTGGTACTGAGGCCGAGGCCGTGGACGGGATTCGGGGTTTGGAAGTCGCAGCACTCAGCGCTGCGATGAAGAAGGACTACGACAAAGCGATTGAGTTGATGAAACAGGCGACCGTTCAAGAAGAGCAACAAAGCCCGCCCTCCGGACCGCCGTCACTCATCAAACCAACACACGAACTGTTGGGCGAGATTCTCCTTCGTGCGGGCAGACCGGCTGATGCCGTAGCGCTATTCAAAACCGCGTTGTTACGACAACCAAACCGCGCGCGTTCGTTACTCGGCGCGGCTCGTGCTGCTGCACAAAGCGGCGATCAAACGACCGCCGCCGCAATGTATTCGAAGTTTCTCGATCAGTGGAAACAAGCAGATGGTGATCTACCTGAACTTCGTGAAGCGCGCGGATTTTTGAAAACCGAGAAGTAACCACAAAGAGCCGCAAATCTGTGCTTTTTTGTGGCTACTTCTGCTTCACGTCGAACGCGTAGATCGTGTCCTGATCGCGCAAGTACAACCGCCCGCCCACGACCACGGGATGAGCCCACGTCGGCAGCGAATCCTGCGGAATGCGGAAACGTCCCTTCTCGCGATACTCGGTCGGCGTTGCTTCAACCAACCCTACAACACCACCCTCACTCAAGCAGTACAAGTTGCCATCAGCGTAAACGAGCGAGCCCTTGCCGACACTCCGATTGCGCCACGCGATCTCACCGGTATCAAACTTCATCGCCGTCAAAACCGACGACGAGAACCCGTAGAGATAATCTCCAATGAGAACGGAGCTGCTGTGATGGTTGCGCATGTCTTTAGTGAAGTAGATCTCCTGCGCTTTTCCATCTGCTTTGATCTCGACCACGCCTCCGCCCGTGCCGTAGTCGGAAGAGATGAAGACGCGATTACCACGCGCGATCGGCGTGGCCACGTTTGCGACGTTGTTCGCCGGACGGCCGTAATCCCACAGCAAACGCCCGTCATTCGCGTCGAGACCCAAAGCGCGCTGTGCCGTGAAAAAGATGACTTGCGTCCCACCATTGACCTGCAACGGAATCGCTGACGAGTAACCGGCGTCGTCACTCTGGCTCTTCCAGATCACCGCGCCGCTCTCCTTGTTCAAAGCGACGATCGAGGCATTCTTGCCACCGGCATTCACGAGCACTTTGTTACCCAACACGAGCGGCGACTCACTGATGCCCCAGGTGATATTCGATCCATCAAACTCGCGCAGCACGTTCTTGGACCAGACGACCTTTCCCGTACGTGCGTCCATACAAGACAAGTCGCCGTTACCGCCAAGCGCATAGAGTCGATCGCCGTCAATAGTTGGCGTACCCCTTGGACCATCGCCGCGATCGTTACGAAACGCACTGCCGTGCGGCGTCGCCCACACTTCTTTTCCGTTCGCGACATCAAAGGCGACTACAAACTCGCGATCGCCACGCAAGCCCATTGTGTAAAGACGGCCGTTCGCGACTGAGAACGAGGAGTAACCACGTCCCGCGCCGATCGCCTTCCAGACCAGCGGCGGTCCGTCAGCGGGCCACTGTTTGAGCAGACCCGTTTCTTTGGAAACGCCGTCGCGGTTTGGTCCACGCCACTGCGGCCAATTTGCTCCGGCCGCTGCTCCCGCTTGGCCCATCACTTGACTGGCCAACGCAAACACCAACACGACTCCGAGTAACACGACCCGCTTGGTTTTCATTTTTCAGATCTCCTTCGTGTTTTTATGAACAGTAACGGGGAGACACGAAAGAACATTTACCGCGCTTTGAGTTCAAGCTTTAGCTCGTCCACGAACAAGTTCAGGAGCAACCTAAAGGTTGAACTGGCTTTGCCCGAAAAGTACTTAACGGCTTCGCCGCCGGATGTGAGGCGGGGCTCTGCCCCGCCGGTAGCGTTTAAGAAAGAGGTAGGGCTTGGCCCCTCGTATGGCCTTTGGCCCATGATCTTTGGGGGCTTAGCCCGAACCAGGGGCCAAGCCCATTTGCATC
>DATEHX010000297.1:0-7934 GCA_035279345.1 Pyrinomonadaceae bacterium
GACTTCAACTACTTCATCCAGGACGACTGGCGCGTGACCCCGAGATTCACTCTGAACCTCGGCTTGCGCTACGAATACCAGAAGAATCCCGATGCGATTAACGTGAACCCGTTGTTGCCGCAAACGGCCAACACCGTCAGCGACAAGAACAACTTCGGTCCGCGCATCGGCTTTGCCTACGACCTGACCGGCGACGGCAAGACCAGTATCCGCGGCGGTTGGGGTCTTTACTACGGACGCGTGATCAACTCGACCGTTTACAACACGCTGGTGAACACCGGCGTCGGCACGGATCAAGGTCAACGACAGTTTTCAGTCAGCGGCACCAACCTGCCGGCCGCTTGTACACAAGCGAACCCGGCAATTAATTCGGATAACTGCACGCTGTTGCCGATCTATCCGAATCTGCTGCCCAATTCCAACCCGCCGGTTGGCGCGATTCAGTTTTTCGACGATGACTTCCAGCTCCCGCAGATTCATCAGTGGGACTTCATCTTCGAGCGCGAGATCGCGAGAAACACGGTCGTTTCGGCTTCGTACCTGGGAAGCTTCGGCAACTCGTTGCCAAACTTCGTAGACACGAACCTGCCGCAAGCGCGCCGGCTCGTAGCTCTGACAGTCAACGGTGGACCGTTCGCCGGCCAGACTTATCAAACCCCGATCTTTGTCGGACGCAGACCGGATACCCGCTTTGCGCAGCTTACCGAGATCCGCAGCGATGTGTTTTCGAAGTACCACGCGCTGGTGCTTCAGGCTAACCGTCGTTTGACCAAGGGACTGCAATTCCAGACGAACTACACCTTGTCGCGTGCTTCTGACCTCGGTCAGAGCTCGGTCACGTTCACGAGCAACAACCTGCCGTTCAACGCTTTCGATCAGCAGGGGGAAGACGCCTTGTCGAATTTCGACCGCAGACAGAAGTTTGTGGCGAGCGTTGTCTACAGTCCGAATCCGTTCACTGATGGCGCCGCGAAGCACATCTTCAACGGCTGGACGTTTGCGCCAATCCTGAACGCGTTCTCAGGTCAGAGATTTACCGGAAACGTCGGCGGCAGCATCGCGCCGGCGAGCTTCGGTTTTGGTTCCCAGTGCGGAACTCCGAATGCCACGGCTGATTGCAACACGCCGGGCGGTGGTGTGAATGGTTCGGGTGGCGCGACCAGGTTTGCGCTGGTTCCACGCAACTTCTTCAAGCAGCCGAACATTTGGTACGTTGACGCGCGGCTTTCACGCCGGTTCGCGATCACTGAAGGCACGAACCTCGAGTTCCTCGTGGAAGGCTTCAACGTGTTCAACCGTACGCAAGTGACGCTTGTGCAAGGCACGATTTACAACATCTCAGGCTCGGCGTTGAACTTCAACGCTCCGTTTGGAAGCACGACCGGCGCTGACAGCACCTTGTTCCGTGAGCGGCAGGTGCAGTTCGCGGCCCGCTTCGAGTTCTAAAACTTAACCACAAACCATCCACAGATTACGCAGATTCTTCTGTGTAATCTGTGGATTCTTTTATCCACGCTTTCCACCCGCCAGCCATCGAAAACGCGTTTGTGTAACCCATCTTTTGAAGCACGTCGACCGCCAGTGCCGAGCGATAGCCGCCGCCGCAATAGAGAATCAGTTCCGTGTCCTTGCCGGGAACGGTTCTTTCAATGTCGCGTTCGATGATGCCTTTGCCGAGGTGAATCGCGCCCGCGGCGTGGGCGGCGTCCCATTCGTTATCTTCTCGAACGTCGATCAGTTTCGCGTCCTTGTTTTCGCGCATTCGTTGTTCAGTTTCGGCGACGGATACTTCGCGAACGCGTGTCTTTGCGTCGTTGACGATATTTAGAAAGCCTTCGGAATGTTCCATGTCTGTGGTCCTCACCCGCGTGTTTTGGTTACTTGCATGCGAACGATTATAATGCCCGGTCTTTTGACACATATTATTGGTCTAAGAGGGGATTCCTACAAAATTGGCAGACGAACAGTTTGACGTAACGATTATTGGCAGCGGTCCTGGAGGTTATGTAGCAGCAATTCGCGCCGGTCAGTTGGGACTGAAGGCCGCAATCGTTGAAAAGGATACCCGCCTGGGCGGTACGTGTACGCTGCGCGGGTGTATTCCTACGAAGCAGATGTTGATGTCGGCGCACATTTTCGAGCAGATGCAGCACGCAGCGGATTTTGGCGTGCAGGCGACGGGAATTCAGCTCGCGTTTGCCGACGTGCAGAAGCGCAAAGACAAGGTCGTGCTGAAGAACTCGAAGGGCATCGAGTACCTGATGAAGAAAAACAAGGTGACGGTGTTCAAAGGTACGGGCCGACTTGGATTGCCGGGCCGGGTTGAAGTCACTGACGCTGAAGGCAAGAAGCAAACGCTGCAAAGCAAGAACATCATTATCGCGACCGGTTCCGTGGTGCGGCCGATTCCGGGTTTTGAAACTGACGGCAAACAGGTCGTCAGCAGCGATCATATTCTCGAATTGAAAGAGGTGCCGAAGTCGTTGATCGTGATGGGTTGCGGCGCCGTGGGTGTTGAGTTTGCTTCTGTCTATTCGCGTTTTGGCGCTGACACGACCATAGTCGAGTTGATGCCACAGATAGTGCCGTTGGAAGACGAGGAAGTCTCAAAGGAGCTCGAACGCAGTTTTCGTAAACGCGGCATCAAGTCGCTGGTGGGTACGAAGCTCGAAAAGCTGGAAAAAACGCCGACCAGTGTGAAAGTCAGCGGAAAGAACAGCAAGGGCGAAGACGTCAACCTTGAAGCGGAGATGTTACTGGTTGCCGTGGGACGTATGCCTTACACACAAGGGCTCGGGCTCGAAGGCACGAAGATCAAAGTCGACAGAGGCTTCATTCAGGTCGACGAATATCAGCAAACTGCGGAAAAAGGCGTGTACGCGATTGGCGACGTAGTGCCGACGCCATTGCTCGCGCACCTTGCGTCGAAAGAGGGAATCGTGGCCGTGGAGCACATGTCCGGGCAAAAGGACGTGCGCCCGATCAATTTGCGGCTCGTGCCAAACTGCACTTATTGCGATCCGGAGATCGGCTCTGTCGGACTGACGGAAGCAAAAGCGAAAGAACTGGGTTACGAAGTTAAAGTCGGGCGTTTTCCGTTCTCCGCTTCCGGCAAGGCGCGCATCATCGGTGAAGAAGAAGGTTTTGTGAAGATCGTTGGCGAGAAGAAGTACGACGAGATTCTCGGCGTGCACATCATTGGTCCACATGCGACGGAGTTGATTGCCGAAGCGTGTGTGGCGATGCAGCTCGAATCGACCGCGGACGAGCTCGGCCGCACGATGCACGCGCATCCGACAGTTTCCGAAGCCGTGATGGAAGCCGCCGAAGGCGTTCACGATCTCGCGATCCATATCTAGCAGATTCACAGATTACGCAGAATAATCTGTGAATGGTTTTCCAAACGTTTGAAATGCCTATCAATACAAAATATGGCCCAGCTAAAGCGACGAATGACGAGCCGCTTAGCTGCACCACTGAAACCACGCTCAAACCTGAACAACTGCTCGAGATCTATCGCTACTTAAAGCTCACGCGATTAGTCGAAGAGCGATTGGTAAATCTCTACCGGCAGACGAAAGTCGTCGGTGGCGTGTTTCGTTCGCTTGGTCAGGAAGCCACGGCGGTCGGCACCGCTTACGCACTTCAGCCCGAGGATTTCATCACGCCGTTGATTCGCGATCTCGGTGCGGTGCTGGTCAAAGGCATTCGTCCGCGCGAGATCTTCGCGCAGTACATGGCGAAGGCGTGGGGCCCGTCCGGTGGAAGAGATCTCAACATCCACTTCGGCGACATGGAGAAGGGCTTCATTGGTCCAATCTCGCATCTTGGCGACATGATTCCGGTAATGACCGGCATCCTACTCGGCGGTCGTCTCAAGCAGAAGAACTTTGTCGGCATTGCTTACATCGGCGATGGCGGCATGAGCACGGGCGCGTTTCACGAGGGATTGAATTTCGCTGCCGTGCAAAAGCTGCCGTTGATTGTTGTTGCGGAGCATAACCAGTACGCATATTCAACGCCGACCAGTTTGCAAACGGCCGTTAAGGACCTCGCGGAGAAGGCCGCGGGTTACGGCATACCGGCTTACATTGTTGACGGCAACGATGTGATTGCGTGTTATGAGGTCACGAAGCTTGCGGCCGATCACGCGCGGAGCGGTGGTGGCGCGGTGTTGATTGAAGCGAAAACGTATCGCCGCAAAGGCCACGCCGAGCACGACGATCAGCGTTACGTTGCGGCGGGCGAGATCGAGTGGTGGGAAAAGAACAACGATCCCGTCGATCGGTTTGAAAAATATCTACTTCAAACCGGCGTCGCCAAAGACAAACTCGACGAGATTACAGCGGAAGTCGTGCGCGAGATCGACGAAGACTGCGCGTGGGCCGAGTCGTCGCCGATGCCCGAAGCCGAACAAGCCGCGTACAACGTTTTCGACAACAGCATCGTACCGCCCGCTTTTCGACCGAAAGTTTTAGAGTCGTAAAATGTCTACAACAGTTAAAAAAGAACATAAATCTGCTCGTCCCGAACGTGGCGGGCAGGCGACGCTGGTCGAAGCCATTCGCCAGGGAATCTGGGAAGAGATGGAACGCGATCCATCGGTGTTTGTCATCGGCGAAGACGTCGGTGCTTACGGCGGCGCGTTTAAAGTCACGGACGGTTTGATCGATCAGTTTGGCAAAGAGCGCGTGGTCGACACGCCGATCTCGGAAGGCGCGATCGTCGGCGCTGCGTGCGGTGCTGCGTTGATGGGCATGCGGCCGGTCGCGGAGTTTCAATTCATCGATTTCATCTCCGCCGGGTTCGATCTGTTGACGAACTACGCCGCGAAGTGCCGCTATCGTTGGGGCGCAGGACTGCCGACGGTGTTTCGTGGTCCATGCGGTTCGGGCGTGCGTTCGGGACCATTTCACTCGCTCAACGCGGAAGCATTTTTCCTGAACACCGCGGGATTGAAGATCGTTGAGCCCTCGACTGCTTACGATGCGAAGGGACTGATCAAAGCGGCGATTCGCGATCCCGATCCGGTGCTCTATTTCGAGCACAAAAAGCTTTATCGCCTGCCGCGTTTGCGTGAAGAGTTGCCGGCTGATGATTACATCGTCGAGATCGGCAAAGCGCGCGTGGCTCGTGCGGGACGCGACCTGACGATCATCACTTTCGGCGCGATGGTCCTCACCGCGCTCGATGCGGCTGAAGAACTCGAACGCGAAGGTCTCGACGTCGAGATCATCGATTTAAGAACGTTAGCCCCGCTCGATAAACAAACGATTCTCGCGAGCGTGAAGAAGACAAGTAGGGCGATCGTGTTGCACGAGGCGTCGCGCACTGGCGGCATTGGCGGGGAGATTGCGGCGACGCTTGCTGAAGAGGCGTTTGAATGGCTGGACGCGCCCTTGATTCGCGTGGCGTCGCTCGACACGCCGGTGCCTTATTCGCCGCCGCTTGAAGATTATTACCTGCCGCAAACGAAAGACGTTGTCGATGCGGCGCGCAAGCTTGCTGCTTATTGAGCCACGGATTTTCACGGACGAACACAGATAAGACGGAGACGAGATGAGTACTGAAGTGGTCATGCCGCAGATGGGCGAATCCATCGCGGAGGGAACGATTACGAAGTGGCTGAAGAAGGTCGGCGAAAAAGTCGAACGCGACGAGCCGTTGTTTGAAATCTCGACGGACAAAGTCGACGCGGAGATACCGTCGCCGGCCGCGGGAACTTTAACTGAAGTCCGATTCAAAGAAGGCGACACAGTTGAGGTTAATACTGTGGTCGCTGTATTGGATGGCGATGGTTCTAGTCCATCTGTCAAATCCGTGTCCCCGGAACCGGTCCCAGTTGAACCGCCTCCGCCTCCAGTTGAAGCTAAGCCCGAACCACCACCTCCGCCGCCACCGGTCGCACCACCGCCTCCGCCAGCGCCAGCGAAGTCCGCTGAACCGACGGTAGAGGAACTCCGCCGCACAAAATCGAGCCCGTTGGTCCGCAAGATCGCGCAGGAACACAACGTCGACATTTCCAAACTCGAAGGCACTGGTCTAAGCGGCCGCGTCACCAAGAACGACATCCTGAGCTTTATCGAATCAGGCAGCACGACTGCCGCACCAGCGCCGTCAGCCGCGCCGAGCCAACCCGCGACACCAGCAGCCGCTCCATCAGCGCCTGCGCCATCAGCGCCTGCGCCATCGCTGCCGGCGGAACTTCCGGCGCCGCCACCGCCGCGTCCACAAATGGGCGATCGCGTCGAGTCGATGAGCGTCATGCGCAAGAAGATCGCCGAGCACATGGTCCTGTCTCGCCGCACTTCCGCGCATGTCACCACTGTTTACGAGATCGACATGACGCGTGTGGCAAAACTCCGCGAAAAGCATCGCGACAGCTTCTACGAACGCACTGGGACCAAGCTCACGTTCATGCCGTTCATCTTCGAAGCGGTGAACAAAGGCTTACGCCAGTTTCCGATCTTCAACGCCCAGGTGAGTGGCGAACAAATCATCTACAAACAGGACATCAATCTCGGTATGGCGGTGGCCCTGGATTGGGGCCTGATCGTCCCCGTGATCAAGCGCGCCGACGACCTGAGCATTTCCGGTCTCGCACGCGCCGCAAATGACCTCGCCGATCGGGCCAGGACCAAGCAATTGAAGCCTGATGAAGTAACCGGCGGAACGTTTACCATCACCAACCCCGGCGTCTTTGGTGGTCTATTCGGAACACCGATCATCAACCAGCCGCAGTTGGCGATTTTGGGCGTCGGTAAGATCGAAAAACGGCCCAAGGTAATGACCAATTCGGACGGCGACGACTTTCTCGCGATTCGCTGGATGGCCTACTTTGCATTGAGTTTCGATCATCGCGTGATCGACGGCGCAGATGCGGAACGCTTCCTTGCTTTTGTTAAGGAGCAGTTGGAGTCAGGTGATTTTTCCGTGTAGTTTTCGCGAGAATTCGACAGAAGTAAACAACAGAAGTGGCATGCTTCATTGCGATACAGTGGCGATTCGATGAAGAATAGGGCAGGCTATTGACTTAGCTCTTTGTAAGGTCTAAGAGATGACATCCGCAAAATTTGATGAAGCGGGAGGCGAGTCGCGATCTCGCCCAACTTGAAGAAGGCGCGTCAAAGGTCGCGTCAATGACTAGCAAAGTGACAAGGAGATAATTCGATGGTATTCACTAAACATAAAATGTTTGCCCCGGCAGTGTTAATTACCTGCCTATTAGCCTTCTCAGCCTCCCCAATCCTGGCTCAAGATACTACCAACCCGGCCGGCTCGCGCACTATCGTTAGCGGCCAAAAGATGAAGCTCAAAGGTGTGGTCACACGCCGTGACGCGGACACTTTCACAGTGCGCGACATGAATGGTGTGGATACGGTGGTGCGCCTGGATGATAGGACCAGCGTGAAGACTAAAGGCGGCTTCCTTCGTGGCGGCACCAACTATGCTCAGACCAGCATCCTGCGCGGCTTGAACGTCGAGATTGAGGGACGCGGCAATGGTTCCGGTGAATTGGCTGCGGAGAAAATCAGATTTAACGAAGCAGACATGCGCGTTGCCCGTGCTGTTGAATCACGTGCTGCGCCGCTCGAGGAAAGAGCTGACACCACTGAAAACAAACTCAGCCAGGTCGAAGCCAATGCTCAGCGTCTGTCGGGCCAGTTGGAAGAGCTAGCGGCTGTTTCCAACGCGGCTCGTGGCGGTGCGAAGGCTGCGCAAGCGACGGCTGATGCCGCGGTTGCCGGCGTCAATGCCACCAACGACCGCATCTCGGCTCTCGACGACTACCAACCACAGGACACGGCGGCTGTGAACTTCAAATCCGGCAGTGCCGTGCTTTCGGCTGAATCGAAGGCCACGCTTGACACCATCGCGAGCAAAGCGATGAATGCCAAGGGCTACGTGCTTGAAGTATCGGGCTATGCGGATTC
>DATEHX010000298.1:0-15566 GCA_035279345.1 Pyrinomonadaceae bacterium
AACCAGCAACGCGATCGCCAACGCCGCGCGATGAAAGCGATTATCCGGATCGCGTCTGAGCATGAACGCGTGAATACCCGCGACGACAAATCCCGTCGCAGCATACGCGGCGAGTGTCATGTGAAGTGTTTGTGGAAACGCAGCGGGATTCAACATCGCGGCGATCGGATCGACATCGGCTGGCTTGCCGTCGACGAGTCGAAAACCGGTCGGCGCGTTCATCCACGCATTCGCAATAACGACGAAGATTCCCGACAGCACGCCACTCAGCGCGACCATCGCGCCGGCAAAGAGGTGCGCGCGTGGCGGTACACGTTTCCAACCGTAAAGATAGATTCCTAAAAAGATCGCTTCAGTGAAGAACGCAAAGCCTTCGAGTGAAAACGGCATGCCGATGATCGATCCGGCAAACCCCATGAATCCCGGCCACAACAAGCCGAGCTCAAACGAAAGCACCGTTCCCGAAACCGCGCCGACAGCAAACAGGATCGCCGTCCCTTTCGCCCAACGTTGCGCGAGCGTGAGATAGATGCCGTCTTTGGTGCGTAGCCACTTCCACTCGGCAACGATCATCAACAACGGCATCGCAATCCCGATCGCCGCGAAGATGATGTGAAAAGCGAGCGACATCGCCATCTGGGAGCGCGCCGCGAGTAGATCTTCCATGACTGTATGCAGCCATCCTACTCGGAGCTAAGTCGCGCTTCAACACACCGTGGCCGCTATAAGTGAGCGGCCAAACTCTTTTCGTCTTTTCTAGCCTGAGCTTGCAACTTATGCCGGAATAAGGCATCGTAGTCCCGTTAATCCTTCTCTCGCGCATCGACGGTGATGCGCCCCGCGCCCTAAGTCTTTAAGCGCCGGTCGTTTGGATAGTTCGAGAGCAGGCTAGTTTCAAACTCTGGAAGCCGCTCATTAGAGCATCCGAACCCGGTCCTTCGAACGCCAACCGTTTCGCCGAAGCCCTCCGATTTCGCAGCTTCTTTTTTACTCCCAAAGGGGAAAGGTATATCTGTATGTCAACGAAACTCTATGTTGGAAATCTCACTTTCAAAACTACCAGCCAGGATCTGCAAGAACTGTTTGGTCAAGCAGGCACTGTGCAATCTGCAAGCGTGGTCGAAGATCGCGAAACCGGACGCTCACGCGGATTCGGGTTTGTAGAGATGTCCAGCAACGAAGAAGCTGCGGCAGCGATCGACCAGTTTAATGGTAAGGATCTCGGCGGCCGCGCTCTGAAGGTCAACGAAGCCAAGCCACGCGAAAATCGTGGTGGCTCAGGTGCACGTAACTTCGGCGGCGGCGGTGGTGGCTATCGCGGTGGTAACGGCGGCGGCAATCACGGTGGCGGTGGCTATCGCGAGCCTCGCTGGTAACAATTTCGATCAAACGAAGTCCCTTGAACCCCTGACGATGTGGAATCTAAAAGGGGTCAAGGGCTGATCTGTTTACAACTAAGGAATCTTATGAACTTCACTCAACTGGGACTCGCGCCCGCACAAGTGCGCGCCTGCGAGTCTCTCGGATACAACACACCCACACCAATTCAACGTCAGGCGGTACCCGTCGTTCTTAGCGGACGCGACGTGATTGGTTGTGCCGAAACCGGCACCGGTAAGACTGCCGCATTTCTATTACCCATAATTCAGCGACTGAGCGAAAAAGCTCGCCCCGGCCTGCGCGTGCTCGTGCTTGCGCCGACGCGTGAGCTGGCGATGCAAATTCAGGAGAGTTACAAGTCGTTGAATGGTGCGAAGACCAACCGCAGCGTGCTTGCGATTGGCGGCGCAAACATACGACCACAACTTGCCGATTTGCGGCGTGGTGCGGCCGTGCTGATTGCTACACCCGGACGTTTGCTGGATCTCATCGAGCGCAACGCAGTTCAATTATCGACGATCGAAGTGTTTGTTCTGGACGAAGCCGATCGCATGTTGGACATGGGTTTCCTCCCCGCGATTCGGCGCGTGCTCTCGTTGTTGCCGGCGAAACGGCAAACGTTATTGTTCTCCGCAACGATGTCTTCAAGCATCGAGCAGCTCGCGCGCTCGACAACAAAAGATGCGCAGCTAATCGAGGTAAACACTCGTGGACGCGCCGCGGCGCTCGTGGATCAGCTTGCATACTGTGTGAGCCAGGACTCCAAGACGGCTCTCTTGCTCGATTTACTTGAAAAACAACGCGAGCCCTTTGAACGAGTGCTGATCTTCACCAGAACACGGCGAGGAGCAGAACGGCTTTCGCATGTTCTTCAGGCCCGCGACCACACAGTGAAACGCATTCATGCCGATCGTACGCAGTCGCAACGCGAAGCAGCATTACGCGCTTTCAGTGAAGGGCGCGCACGGATATTGGTTGCAACTGACATTGCCGCACGCGGTTTAGACATTAGTTCAGTCTCACACGTCGTGAATTACGACGTCCCGGCTGCTCCGGAGGATTACGTGCACCGCATCGGGCGCACGGGCAGAGCCGGTAATCAGGGCAAAGCAATCACAATCGTCGCTCCCGTTGACGAGTTGTCGATGCGTGCGATTGAGCGACTCACAGGACAAACCGTTAAGCGAATCGTGCCTGAAGGTTTTGGCAAGCCTGCGAATGTTTCGGTAGTAAGCCCAGTTCAACCGCGGGCGCGTTTGGCGCCTGCACGCAACTCAACTCGATCATTTCGACCACGACGCGCCTCAAGATACGCGTGATGCGAACTCGATCTTTTCGTTGCGAATAAATTCTATTGACGCCACCAGGTGATGGGAGTACATTACGCACTCCCTCAACTTCCCGACAAAAATAGTTTCCCGATTACTGGAATGCGTCACCCCCAACTATTCCTCGTTCTGATCCATTAGTTCGCGCCGCTTCTCATCGAGCAGTTCGCGCCACTTCTCCGAGCAGCAAGCGCTTCATCGCCGGCGTTGACCACGTCCTGGCTTGCGCCGAAGTGTATTAACTCTTAACCGTCCGAAAAATTCGTCACAGCTCTAACCTTCGCATCCATTGACCGCCGCCGGCGGTCGCGACCCCCGCTTCCCGGAAACGCCGGAAGGCGGCTTCACCCCAAGGAGGGAGTATGAAAATTCTCAAAGTATTCGTCACCATGTTCTTTGCCTCTGCTCTCGTCATCACGCTGGTGCTCACGCCGTCCGTCAACAGCCAGGGCGGCCCAACCGAAGCGCCTGCCAGTTTCGACAATCTAACCAACGGTTTCACAGACCAAACCACCTTCGACGCCGATCGCGCTGCCTTCGAAGCGCGCGAGGAAAAGGCGGACGGCCTCGGTCCGGTGTATAACGCACAGTCGTGCGTCGAATGTCATCAAAACCGCGTCAGCGGCGGCGTCAGCCAAATCATGGAGCTACGCGCGGGACACAGCGGACCTGACGGATCGTTCGTCCCCGCGCCCGGCGGCTCGCTCATTAATTCGCGCAGTATCAACACCACCATTCAGGAACGCATCCCCGGCGGTCCGCGCATCACCTACGTGAACACCTCCACGCAGGTCAGCCTGGTTTCCTTTGATATTGACGCCGGGATCTTGGACACCCAACCCGATGTCCCCACGACGGGCCACAGCTTCCCGGCCTTCTCGCCCGATGGAACCAAGATCGCTTTCAGTGCCGCCGGCGCCATCTGGGTCGTGAACAACGACGGAACAAACCCAAACCTGATCTCATTCGAGGGCACAGACATCCATCCCACTTGGTCGCCCGACGGAAGCACGATTGCCTTCAGCAGTGCGCGCACCGGTGTTGCACAGATCTTCACGATGACACCGATCGGCACGAACGTAACTAACATCTCCAACAACTCGAGCTTTAACGACCGGTTCCCGACCTACTCGCCCGATGGATCGAAGATCGCCTTTCAACGCACGTCAGTCACACCCGGTTCAGTCGGAAAGATTTTCACAATGACCGCGAGTGGTTCGACCCAAACGGCAATCACAACTGGCACCGGCAACGACGAGCGCCCGTCCTACTCGCCTGATGGGACGACAATCGCGTTCAGCACGAACCGCGACGGTAATTACGAGATCTACAAGGTACCTGCCACGGGCGGCAGCGTAACCCGGCTGACAAACAACGCGGCTTCAGATCGCAACCCGAGTTGGGCTCCCGATAACTCATCGATCGCCTTCGGCAGCGATCGCAACTCCGGTCTGAAGATCTGGGCCATTCAACCCGACGGCAACAACCCTAGCCAGGTCAACGGAAACAACGATCTTGGCGGCGACCAACCGGCCTTCTCAAAGGATTCGGGAGAGACGATCAGGACCTTCCGCGCGTCGCCCATCCTCGTTGGCCTCGGCTTCGTGGAAGCGATCGCCGATGGGACCTTGATCTCGATACGCGACAATCAACCGGTGGGTATGCGCGGCACGGCCATACAAGTGGACTTGCCGGAATCGCCGGATTCGACACGCCTTGGTCGCTTTGGTTGGAAAAATTCAGTAGCCAGCCTGCTCGCCTTCTCCGCCGGCGCTTACTTGTTGGAGATGGGCATCACCAGTCCGCTCTTCCCGAGAGAACAGACCTCGCTGGGCCGCAGCGTCGCGTTCGCCGATACAGTTGCCGATCCTGAAGACACGGGCGGCGAAGAAGGACGCGGCGAAGACGTGGAGGCGTTTACGCGCTTCATGCGTTCTACCAAAGCCCCGCCGCGTAACAGCGCGATGGTCCTGAACGACGCGACCGATCCGGGTTCGCTACTCTTCGACGAGCTTGATTGTGAGGTTTGTCACGTCCGTTCGATAACAACGGCGGCCTCAGGATCGGTTATCAACGGTGGAACCTTCGTCGTGCCCGCCGCGCTCGGCAACAAGATCATCCATCCGTTCAGCGATTTTCTGTTGCACGACATCGGAACCGGCGACGGGATCGTCGAGACCAACGGCGAGTTGACTCGGAACAAGATCCGGACGGCACCGCTGTGGGGACTGAGAACGCGCGACAAGTTTATGCACGACGGTGGCTCATCGAGTGCGCCGACGAACAGCGGCGACCAGTCGTTCACGCTCAACGAAGCGATTCTGCGTCACGCCGGGCAAGCAACGACGAGTCGCACTGCCTATCAGGCGTTGACGTCACTACAGAAGTCACAACTGATCAGGTTTTTAAAATCACTGTGAAGACGCACGGGCGTTCGCAGCGAGCTACTCCTTCACCGGGGCGGGTCTACTCTCGCCCCGGCTTAGTTTCCCGGCTGTTTTGGCAACGCGACTTTTTGCCAATGGGTTGTTTCTTCCCGCGGCGGGAAGGCTTTGGCAGGCGGATGATAATAGTCTTCGGCCTCTATCTGGATCTTCCCCGCAGCGTTTACTGATATCGTCAAAATCTGAAAAAGGTTCTCTTTGTATCGCTGGATCGGATTCTCAACACTAGTCTTGGGTTCGTGCTGGGCAGTCGTTCCGCAACAAAACACCGGACACTCCGCCGGATCGTTGTCTCTATATTTCTGCTGATAATGGGTGTGGCCCGCCAGAATGCCGTTGACGCCGAGCCGGTCGGCCTCCTCCAAAAGCCTATCCTCATTAATAAGCTTGTGCAGGGATGATTGCTTTGGGAACTTCGGTGGAAAATGGACCGCCCATAAGACGCACAAGGGTACGTCTGGTTTGCGTGTCACGATCTCATTGGTTGTCTTGCTTACGAGGTCGCCAAGAATATCGTTGTCTGCATCCTCATAGACCTTCCCTTGAGCTATCCAGCCACCTGGCCATTGAGGACGGGACCCCAGCCATTGATGATCGCGAAAGCGACGTAACGTGAAGTCTGCCGCGAACATCACCACTTGCAGTTTGCTATGCCCCGCTGTGATAGGTGTTCTTTGAACCGGCTTGGAACGATAATCCGACACGATTGTGTCGAACGCATCGTGACCGGGCATGTAAGTTGGAACTTTCCAATGGAACCAATAACGGTCGTGATTGCCCGGAAGAAATACGACCGGAGTTTTGGCGTTATCGAGTGCGGAGAGAGTCGCGATTATGCTGCCGCGAGCGATCGGCAGGTGGGGTACATCGGGGTCATAATCCGCATTGAAAAATCGTTTAACCAGCTTCAAGTCAGCGTCCAGACCCGTGGTAGCCAGGTCGCCCGTTAATACAACGGCGTCAAGCTTCTCTTTCAGAAAAACGATCTTGTGTTTGGACGCCCAGTCTTCGTCGTATTGCAGGACATCAGGCTTTACACCTTTTGCATTGTGAACAATGAATTCGGCCAGGTGGTTTAACACGCGCGGCTCGTATGAAGATGCTAATGACATCCTCCGAAGTGCTTTCCACATTGCTTTCGCCCTGGAGTTTGGCAGAGTGGAAATAGCGTCTTGTACAGTATCTTTGAAAGAGCGGCGTTGGTCGGCGGCCGCGATGTGTAGATCTGAGGCGTGGAGAATTCGAATTGTGGCCATGGCTTCCCCGTGAGACAGTGAGCCGTCTCGCTTGTTGATCAAGCGCCCGTTAGGTTTGTTTTGAGCGAGGGCGCCTGGTGTTTGTTCAAATCTCTAACGTGACTGTGAATACTATACCCTACCAGTCAATGGGGTGTGTGAGAACCCCATTGACTGATTCGGTTTGGTCATGACTGATAGTCCTAGTGTACTGCCGTGGCTGCCATTGCCACGTCGGGAGTTAGAATCAAGGGACGAGACTTTCTCTGGTCTTCAGTCAGCTCTCTATCGGAGGTGTAAATATTTCCCCACGTCGTCTCGCACATCCCCTGCTTCTCGTACAGGAGCCATTTCTGATAATCGCTGGCCAGTTGCAACAGAGCTGTCTCGGTTCTATGGTGCAATTCCTCATTTATCTCGGGAGATAGATACAAACCTAAACCGATCTCCTCAGCTATCCCTACAGTCAGTTCCTTACGGATGGAAAAGGCGCCTCCCCTCATCGTGTGCGGGCTTCTCGCGAGCATCGCGAGGTGATCGTAAATCGTCTCGGACATGAAACTTCGGTAGAGGGTCACCGATTCGTTGTCAGATTTCTCGTCGTCACTTCCAAAACCCAACACTGCAGATAATTGGTCAAACAGATGCTGAAGAAGGCCCTTTTGTTCGGGATTCTTCTCTAGCAAGTCCGACGCTTCTGCCAGATCTTCTCGAGACTCATAGCTGCTTGCTTGTGCCTTGAAGCTGGCATATTCGTGATCGAAGTAGCTGTCACCTAACTCGTGGCGTAATCTCAACATTCTGAATGCTAATGGCTCATCAGGAACGAAGAACCTCCATTCTTTGAGCAAGGCGGCTATGAGAGGGTCTGGTATCGGTTTGGGAGCCCGAGCGGGTTGTGCCTGCATCTTTGTTTTCAAGTCTCAAATTCCTCCAATCCAAAACTCAAGGGGAAGCTAATCATCCCTTCAACTAAAAGAGTCCCAAAAGTGGAGATTGTGACACGCGACTATAAAATAAAGGCGTCAAATTGACCGAACGGGGGCTTTTCAAGGGGTTGTTTGTTCTCGAAGGCTCTATTCCGCGTTCGGAACTTCAAAGATGAGTTCTCGCAATTTCTTTTGCAGGCGCGACTTCTTTTGCCTTGCTGAGTCATAGCTGATCTTCAAACGGCCGGCGATCTGTTTTGCCTCGTACCCAAAGATCAGCAGTCGTAACAATTCGCGGTCTTCATTATTCAGGAGGGTCCAGATGTCCTTTAGCAGAATGCCGGACTGAATTCTTTCGGCACTTGCAGATCCATCTGAATAGCGGTCGGGAGCTTCATCAATCGAGACTTGAATACGGCTGTTTTTGCGACAAGTTCTCAAAGCCTCACGTTGCAGCATTCGGTATGCGTATGCCTTGAGATCATTGATCTGTTGCAGCCTTTCTTCGGCAAATTCAGATAGCGTTGTGATGACTGACTGATATACGTCTTCGGCTGAAGCTTCCGGCAGACCTAACTCCCGCACAATGTATCGTGATGACTCTAAGAGTTGATGACGAAAGGCAGGATCCTCAAGGGGCGCATTGCGTCTGTCTAGGTTCGATGCCAAGACAAGCCACCTTTCTCGCAATACCTGACTGTAGAGGGTCTGAGATCTTCATTCCGCAAGCGAGATCATAAACTTCTCACGCAATTAATGTCTACGAGTTCCTTCCGGATGTACTTCGAAAGATAACGAGACATTTCAATTCACACTCTGATGTTTGAGTAAGCCGAATTTGGCTCCAAGAGAACGTCTGAAAGTGAGGCCGCGAGTCTATGCTTGAACCGGGTGAGCTAGCGTGAAATCACCTGCCGTACTATTTGATTCTTTGTGGCTGGGAGGCAGGGACTCGAACCCCGATAGCCAGATCCAGAGTCTGGAGTCCTACCATTGGACGACCTCCCAGCACGAGGTGTTGAATTTACGTAGCTGCGCCGCCGTTTGTCAACCAGCCCCCGATTGGCTTGCCCCAATTTGCCAACCAGCGACGAACTGTCAAACAAACTTCGATGTACCGTCATAAAAACAATGCTTGAACTCGCGTCCACTACGAGGCACAATGACGTGGCGTAGTAGCGCGAGCCGCATTCCTGAAGTCAAACAAAAGACAACTGCTTTTCAACTTCTTATTAAAGCTTCCGAATAAAACATGCGGGGAGTAATGACTGAACACGAGAACGAACTTTCAAACTCCGGTCACGGAGAACAGGACCACGACGCAACTCCGGCTGAACAGGACCATAACGCAAGTCCAGCAGCGCAGGACCATAACGCAGATGCAGAGCTGGACCAGGTGACGAAGTATCGTCTGAAGCTCGAGCAGACCGCAGACCTCGTCGCCCGCATTCGACACGAAATCAACAATCCGCTCACGGGCGTTTTGGGCCAGGCCCAATTGCTTTTGCGCGAAGAACTGAGCGAACGCTCGCGTAAACGCGTGCAAACGATCGAAGATCTTGCACTACGCCTGCGTGACGTCGTGGCGCAGTTGCGTGAAGTGCAACGCCCGGGCGGCGACGGTGAAGGCTCGGATTAACTCTTTAACTCGACCTTTTTCTCTTCGTCAGTGTAGACCTTGATTGGGGTTCCGGGAGCGATCTTCGCATTCTTTCCCTTCTTCAAAAAACCCAATGGCCCAAACAGGACCACGAGTGCGACTGTCGTTCCGGTCTTGTCGTCGCCCTCTTTGCCTTTTGAAGAGCGAAGTTTCAGTTTCTGATTATCAATCGTCATCGCCGACTCGACACGGATACCAAGGGTGCCGCCGCGGCCCATCATGCCCGCCTTTTTCGCTTGCGCGACAATGCCTTTCACGAGCGAGTCTTTGGCAATCACGATCTGTCCATCAATCTTTACATCTTCCGCGACCTTGAACGTCAGCGGATCACCTTCAGCGGCGGTCTTGCTGGTGATCTCGTCGATCGTGACCACGGTGAATTCCATGCCGTCAGGAATGACTTTTAAGTTCGCTGGCTTTTCGGGGTCCTGGTTTCTGGTTGCGGCAATTGATGAGATAACGGTGGGAAAGCTGATGCTAATTAACACTAGCAGTGCAATGAGACTTTGAATAGACGCGCGGGTAGCACGACGGACAAGGGGCTGTGGCATGTGCGGATTCTCCTGGGAGAGAAGGGTTGGGAACTTTACCGCTACTGAGGAGCGTGGCGGCGTGAGAAAACAAATTAATCCCGGGCTCGTGAGCTAAACAGTTAACGATTCTTCTTCGGCTGGTTCCAACAAATAAGGACTGGTGGTCACCGGGTTCTCTTCATCCTCCGCCAACACTGCCTGAATCACGGGCAGACTCAGCGAATGCTTTGTCGTCGATAGTGGCACCGATTTACCGGCCGCATAGACTTTGTGACGGCCGTGCTCGGTATACCACTCGCCGAGATTTGCGGTCTTGTGCATGTTCTCGATGATCTGGCGCCAACCCACACCGGTGTTGTAAGCGCAGAACGAAATCTCGCCTTCCTGAGTGCCGTAAGGAATCACGCACATCTCAGTGCGGCGGAAATCGTAATTGAACAGATCCTGAAACCACATTCCCTCGACACATAGCACGCGCCAGTTGTCGCTGACGTTGGCATTCGGCTGCGTCTTCATGCGATCGTTGCGATCGGAGTTGGAATTGGTCGACGACGGTTTGAACAGATTGACGATCTGCGAGATCGGAAAACCTTCCGGCGCGCGTTCGGCGCTGAAGTTGCGCATGATCGCCATGCCGAGTTGCGCGTAGGAAAGTTTGCGCCCGCGCGCGGTGTCGGTGATCACGGCGACGTCGCGCATGAACTGTTCGTAATCGAAAAACTCAAACAGCGATCTGAACTCGCCCGTTTGTTTGTTTACGACGAGCAACGTGAAAATGCCGCAATTCGGGTGACAGTTGCACGACGACCAGCCCCACGGCGCATCGGCGCCCTGCAACATGTCCATCACACTCGTAAACGCTGAATAAGACGAAAGCGGGAACCAGTCGCGCAACGGTTGAATCTGTCCGTTCAACTGATCTTTAAGATCGTGCGTCATGCCCGCGAGCGTGTAGCGCCACTTCGTGCGCAACTCGTCGGAAATATCTTCGTCGCGGCCGGTAAACGAAACCGGTTGAAACGCGATCGTCTGCACTTTGTCGATGTTCTTCGCGGCAAACTCGACGATCTGACCGATCCCGTCGTTGTTGATGCTGTTGACGATCGTCACCACGAGCGTGACTTTGATTCCAACGCTCGCGAGGTTTTCGATCGCGCGTAACTTCACATCAAACAGATTGCCCACGCCACGGTGTTTGTTCTTCTCTTCGCTGACGCCGTCAAACTGCAAGTACACGCCGTGCTGGCCCGCGGCTTTCGCGGCTTTGCAAAATTCAATGTCTTCGGCAAAGCGAATACCGTTGGTCGCGGCGAGGATGCGATAGAAACCGATCTTTTTCGCATACTCGACAGCTTCGAGATAGTAAGGCGAGAGCGTCGGCTCACCGCCGGAGAAGAGAATGATGACCTGGCGTCGTGGTTTGAACGACACAGCGCGATCGAGAATCGCTTTCGTATCTTCAAACGTCGGCTCGTGCACGTAACCAACCTGGTTCGCATCCATGAAGCACGGATTGCACATCATGTTGCAGCGGTTGGTGAGATCGACGGTCAGAACCGCGCCGCGTCCAAACTTGATATTTGAAGTGCCGTGATGATGAACGTTTTTATCTTCAGCAGCCCGGAAGTCGCGGCCAAAGAAGAGCGACTCGATGCGCTCGAGAAAAGCCGGGTCGGTTGACATCACGTCTACAAACTCGCCGTGCTTCGGGCAAGTCTTGCGCATGACAACCTGACCATTGTCTTCAACGATCTGTGCTTTGATTTCACCTGGATGCTCGTGCATCAAGGTCTCGAGCGGAACTTGACCCGTGATGACGGCATTGCGAACTTCTTTTACGCAACTGGGACAGAGACTGTCTGTCTCACGCGGGAAGCCTAGCGGTGGAGCACTGCGTTCGTAGGATTTGAGCAGTGGACCAGGGGCCCAGGTGGGCCGAATGGACTCGCCCTCGGGAAGCCTTTGGTTAACGCTCTGAAATGCTTTCCAGGCGATGTCTGAAAGACCGGAGATCAACCGGGAGCTTTTCACACCCGACAGTTTGCTTTTGTCTGCTTCCCCCCGGCGAAACTGGTCACTAAACAAGCCTTATCGTCTCCTAATCAATCAATCACACAAAACCGGGGAGCATGATAAACAGGATTTGCAGGATCCACAAGACGCGATTATCCTCAAACCCTTGTAAATGCCTATACATTCTACCGCTATCATCGAAGATAACGTCGAAATTGGCCCAGATTGCGAGGTTGGGGCCTATGCTGTTATCAAACGTTTTACGCGGTTGGGCGCGCGAAATCGCATTTACGAGCACGCGGTCGTGGGTGGCGAGCCGCAGGATGTGAAGTTTAAAGGCGAAGAGAGTTTCCTCGAAATCGGCGACGACAACATCATTCGCGAGTTCTGCACGTTGCATCGGGCGAGCGGCGCGGGCGAGACCACGCGCATCGGTTCGCGCAACTTTTTCATGGTCGGCGTGCACGTGGCCCACAACTGTGTGATCGGCGACGACAATATTTTTGCGAACGAAGTGGCGCTCGCGGGGCATATCACGATCGAGGACCGGGTGTTTCTTTCGAATGGCGTGGGCGCGCATCAGTTTGTGCGCATGGGCCGGTACGCGATGGTTGGCGGAAAGTCGAAGATCGTGCAGGATGTGCTGCCGTTCTTTATTACTGACGGGAATCCGCCGCGTGTGCGTGGGCTGAACACGGTGGGGCTGACGCGCGCGGGGTTTTCGGAAGAAGCGAAACGCGTGTTGAAGAATGCGTATCGTGCGTTGTTTAAGTCGACGGCGCCGTTAGCGGAGGTTTTGGAAGAGTTGGACCAGGTCGAGGATGAGAACGTTGCTCACTTAGTGAAGTTTATTCGTGGATCGAAACGTGGGTTTACAAGAGGATGAGAGTTCAGGAGCTTGCTGAAATTGTAGATGGCCGCGTTGTTGGCGATCCGGAACCACAGATCGAACGGATTGCCGATCTGGATCAGGCCGGCGAGGGTGAGATTGCGTACGTCGACAATCAGAAGTTTTTTGGAGTTGCGGCGGAAAGCATGGCGTCGTGTTTGATCGTGCCGGTTGGTATTGGCGAAAAGTTTGCGGGACGAACGCTCATCGAAGTTGCGAATCCGAAGCTCGCGTTTGCGCTGATTGGTGCGGCGCTGCATCCGCCGGTGCGGCGGGAACCGGAGATACATTCAACCGCGGTGGTTGCCGAGAGCGCAGATGTTGCGCTGACTGCGTACATTGGACCACACGTGCAGATCGGCGCGGGCGCGCATGTTGGCGCCTACACGCGCATTGAAGCGGGAGTTGTTGTTGGTGCGAATGTGACGATTGGCGACGACTCCGTGCTGCATCCGAACGTGGTGCTGTACGACGGCGTAACGATCGGCAATCACGTGATCCTGCATGCCGCCGTTTGCATCGGCGCCGATGGGTTTGGTTACGTGCGCCACGATCACGGTTACCAAAAGTTTCCCCAGATCGGCACCGTTGTGATCGAGGACGAAGTCGAAATCGGCGCGCACACCTGCATCGATCGCGCGGCTCTCGGACGCACGCGCATCGGGCGCGGCACCAAACTCGACAACATGGTCCACGTTGGTCACAACTGCGACATCGGCGAACGCGTCGTGATTGCGGCGCAAACCGGCATCAGCGGGAGCGTCACGATCGAAGACGACGCGGTGATCGGCGGTCAGGTTGGTTTCGGAGATCACACGCGCGTGCAGAAGGGCGCGGTGATCGGATCGAAAGCGGGGATATTGCCGGGAAAGATCGTGCGGCCTGGTGTGTGGTGGGGGATTCCCGTGCAGCCGTTGGACCAGTACAAGCGGATGAATGCCTATTTAAATCGACTGCCGGAGTTGTATGAGCAGATCAAACAACTCCGGCAGCAGCTAGCAGAACTAAAACCATCCACAGATTAAATCTGCGTAATCTGTGGTTACTGCTTCGGTCCGATGATAGGTCCATATTTCTTCCCGACGAAATTTCAAGAAAAATAAACGTTACACGAGCGACTGGAGAATCAACTCGGCGGCGCGGTCGGAAGCGCCTGCTTCGCCGAGTCTGTGGGCCACTTCGGCGAGTTGTGCGCGAGCGGTTTTGTTGTTGCCGGGATCGAGTAACTTCAGCAGTTCGCCCGCAAGGTTTTCCGCCGTGAGATCGTTTTGTATCAACTCTCTCGCGATCTCTTTACCGGAGACCAGGTTGACTAATCCGTAATGTGAGACAGTGATGAGACGCCCGAGCGTGTGCCAGTTTACGGCCGATTCTTTATAGACCACGACCATCGGCGTTTCCAGCAGCGCTGCTTCGAGTGTCGCCGTGCCACTCGCGGTTGCGGCAGCATCGGACGCGGCGAGTGCTTCATGCGTTTGTCCGTGAACTAACGTGATCGAGTGCGAACCGTTTTGCTGCGTCAGGATCTGTTTAGTTTCTTCAATCGTTCTGCTCGGTGCAACAGCGATGACGTATTGTGCGTCAGGCAGTGAGGTTTTGAGTTTTTGAATTGCCCCGAGCATTGGCGGCAGGATGCGTTGCAACTCCTTACGCCGGCTGCCGGGTAGAAACGAAACGATCGGCTGCGCGGGATTCAAATCGTGTTGGCGGCAAAACTCTTCGCGATCGAAACGCGCTTTCACTTCACCCGCCAGCGGATGGCCCACAAATTCAACGTGGTCCACGCCGCGGGTTCGAAACCATTCAGCTTCGAAGGGAAGTATCGACAACAGCAGATCGATATCGCGCTTGATCCGGTTGATGCGGCGCGGCCGCCACGCCCACAACTGCGGGCTGATGTAATAAATCACTTTCAAACCACGGCGATGAAGCGCAGTGGCCAATCGCAGGTTGAACTCGGGCCAGTCAACCAGCACGACGGCGTCGGGCGATCGTTCGAGCGCGGCTTTTTTGAGCCGGCGAAATGCGGCGAGGAATTTTGAAAACACGGACGTGACTTCGAGAATGCCCATGATCGCAAGCTCGTCGGAGTCGACAACCGTTTCCACACCTGCCGCGCGCATCCGTGGACCGGTCGCGCCGAAACACTCCAGGTGTTTCTCCTGTTTCCGCAGGGCATTCACCAGCGCCGCCGCGTGGGCATCACCCGATGGCTCACCAGCAACGATCATCAGCTTTGGCACCGGCGGATAATAACAGACAGAACAACCACGCTTTGCCTGCGAAATCCTTCACAGCCACAAAGAAGCACAAAAAATCCTTTGTCCTTCTTGTGCCTCTTTGTGGCTATTCGTGCTAGCATCCACGCGCTTTACTGAACTGGCCGCAGCCCCGGAGGATTCCACTCACTTTTGCGCGTTGTGCTGGCAAACCTGCTCCTGCTCTTTGTCTGCCAGTTTGCACTTGCGCAGCAAACTAATCCGGTCGATCGCAAAGTAACCAATCCACTCACCGACACGCCGAACGTCAATCCGCTGACAACCGATCAACCGGTCCAAAAGCGTCCTTCGACACAAGGAGCGGTGCAAGGCACTGCCACCGATCAGATCGAAGTCACTTCGACCAAACAGTCGGGCTCCGGACCGGAGAACGCGCGCGTTGCTGTTTACGAAGGAAACGTCGACGTACGCATCGGCACGTATCGTTTGCAAGCCGACAAAGTGACGGTCTACGAAGCACAGAACCGCGTCGTCGCTGAAGGCAGCGTCGTTTTTGATCAGGCCGACATGCAACGCATCACCGGATCGCGCGCCGAGTGGAACTACCGCACCAAGCTCGGTTACTTCCTCGACTCCACCGGTTTCACGAATCAAACGCAGGACGGCACGCGCATCTACTTCACCGCCGATCGCGTTGAACGTGTCAGTCTCGACACGATCGTCGCCACCAACGTTCAGGTGACCGCGTGCGACGAAGACGTGCCGAAGTGGAGTTTTCACGCCAGCAAGGCGCGCATCAAAACCGGCGATCGCGTGCGCGTCTATTCGCCGCAATTGAAACTGAAAGACATTCCCGTTTTCTACTTGCCGTATGCGTCGGTCTCGATCAAACCGCGCGATCGCGCTTCGGGTTTTCTGACGCCGACGTTCGGCGGT
>DATEHX010000299.1:0-5445 GCA_035279345.1 Pyrinomonadaceae bacterium
AATCGTCCGTTTAAGGAGCCCCGATGATCCGTCGAAGTCTCTTTTTGTGCCCCAAAGAGGCACAAGAAGCACAAAGGATTTTGCGAGCATACTTGTGCCTCTTGTGCTTCTTTGTGGCTGCCGTCAGTCCGTTACCAGTGCGAGCTCAGGCTCGGAAGAGGCCGGTCAACAGGACTACGAATAGTCCAATACTCGAACGTAACATCCGCGCGGAGTTGAGTTTTTTGGCGAGCGACGCCATGCAAGGGCGTGGCAGTGGCACGGGTTACGAACGCATCGCGGCCGAATACATCGGTTCACAGTTTCAGCAGTTTGGACTCGAACCGGGCGGCGATGCGGACGCTTCGGGCAATAAAGGTTTCGTACAGCGCGTGCCGCTCGAGTCGTCGAAGTTTACTGAACCGCCGGCGTTCACAGTCACTGCCGGAGGCAACACACACAAGTTTCATTACGGCCGGGACTTTCTCGTCTCGTTTCTACGCGCGCCGCACATCGCCGGTGAGTTGCAAGTGATCGAACCTTCAGGCACGCCGGCGAAAGGCGCGATCGTAGTTGCGAAGCTTCCCGCGACCGCGGATCAGCAACAGCGACAGGACATGATTCGAAAAGCGCGCTTCGCGGAGGCGGTCGCGGTGGTAATGCCGGAGTCGGAAGCAAATCGCAAGACACGCGAAGCGGGCGACGCGCGTTTGCCAACGTTGCCGGGAAGAATTCCCGGTGAGGGCGGTAGCGAGTCGCAGTTTGCCGTGATCTCGTTGCGGCAGGATGCGTTGGATACACTCGCAGGCTTGCCTGCGGGGGCGCGCGCGGAGTTTGGTGGCGCGGTACAACAAGCGGATGCGGGTTCGACGTGGAATGCGATCGGCGTTCTGCGCGGCACTGATCCGAGTGGCGAAGCGATCATGTTGAGTGCGCACCTGGACCATCTCGGTGTCAACGATGCGCTCACCGGCGACAAGATCTTCAACGGTGCTGATGATGATGCGTCAGGCTCGGTTGCGGTAATGGAGATGGCGCGTGTGCTGGCCGCGGGGAAAAAGCCGCGCCGCACGATCTATTTCATCTGCTTCGGCAGTGAAGAACGAGGCGGTTACGGCGCGCGTTACTTCATCGCGAAATCGCCGGTACCACTCGAAAAGATCGTCGCCGATTTCAACTTCGAAATGCTTGGACGGCCGGACGCGAAAGTGGCGCCGGGAACGCTTTGGTTGACGGGTTACGAACGATCGACGCTCGGCCCGGAACTCGTTCGACAGGGAGCAGCGCTGGTTGCCGATCCGCATCCCGAGCAGAATTTTTTTCAACGTTCAGACAACTATACGCTCGCGGTGCGCGGTGTGGTGGCCCACACGGTTTCGAGTTTTGGCTTGCACACAGACTACCATCGGCCGAGTGACGACGTCAGCAAAATCGATTTTACATTTATGACGCGTTCGATCAACTCGTTGGTGAAGCCCATTCAGTGGCTGGCGAATACAACTTTTCGACCGGCTTGGTTGCCAGGACAGGCACCCAACCGTTAGAAGAAATACCATCCACAGATTACGCAGAAAAACTCTGTGTAATCTGTGGATGGCTTTGGACCATGAAACCAAAGTTTTTCGCAACTCAGGAAAAGTTTCGCGAATGGCTGGAGAAGAACCACGCGAGCGCGACCGAACTACTGGTCGGCTTTCACAAGAAGAGTTCGGGAAAGAAGAGCATTACTTACGCGGAAGCGTTGGATGAAGCCCTTTGTTTTGGCTGGATCGATGGCGTGCGTCGCAGTCTTGATGAGACGAGTTACGAACAGCGTTTCACACCGCGCCGGGCGCGCAGTATTTGGAGTCTCGTCAATGTTAAGCACATTGAGCGGTTGAAGAAGGACGGACGGATGCACGCGGCGGGGCTCGCGGCTTACGAGCAGCGTGATCCGAAGCGAACCGGTATTTATGCTTTTGAAAACGCGCCGCGCGAGCTTTCGGCTGAATACGAGAAAGAGTTTCGCAAGACGAAGGGGGCTTGGGAATACTTTCAAACTTATCCGCCGTACTTGAAGAAAACTGTTTCCTACTGGGTGATGAGCGCGAAGAAAGAAGAAACGCGTTTGGCGCGGCTGCGGCGTCTGATCGAGTGTTCGGCAAGGGGCGAACGTATCGGCGTGCTTCCCTCTAAAAAATGAGCCAAAGAAATACACGGAGGAACACGGACACGAACTCGCTGCCACCTGGCCCAACGGGAAAACTCATCACCGGAGTGATGCGCGAGTTTAATAACGACACGCTCGGCTTCATCGAGCGTTGTCAGCGCGACTACGGCGACGTCGTGCGTTCGCGATTCCTCTACGTTTACGCTCACTTTCTTTACAACCCGGCGGACATCGAAGCACTCCTCACCACCAACGCGAAGAGCTATCGCAAAGCACAGTCGCTGCGTTCTCCTTTCTTCCATCGCCTCGTCGGAAACGGACTCGTCACGAGCGAGGGAGATTTTTGGCGGCGGCAAAGGCGTCTGGCGCAGCCCGCGTTTCACCGGCAAAGAATCAGCTCGTACGGCGACATCATGGTCCAATACGCGCACCGCGCGATAGCGAAGTGGAAAGACGGCGAGCAGCGGGACATCTCGCGCGAGATGACGCGCCTCACGCTCGAAATCGTGGTCAAGACACTCTTCAACTCCGACGTTTCGAATGACGTCGATCACATCGGCGCCATGCTGTCGCAGATCGTGAAGCCGTTTGCCTCGCAAGCGACGTTGAAATGGATCGCGGACAACCGTCTGCCAACGCCGGGTCATTACCGCTATTTCAACGCTGTGAGCCAGATCGACCGGGTTGTGTTTCGTATCATCGCGGAGCGTCGCGCGAGTGGTTCAGATGAGGGCGACCTGCTGTCGATGCTATTGCAGGCACAGGATGAAGACGGCAACCAGATGAGCGACGCGCAACTGCGCGACGAAGTGATGACCTTGTTTCTCGCGGGCCATGAAACTACGGCGCTCGCGTTGTCGTGGAGCTGGTATCTGCTGGCAATGAATCCGGAAGCGGAGAAGAAGTTTCACGAAGAGTTGGACGAGGTGCTTGATGGGCGTGTGCCGGACGTGGCGGATTTGCCGAGATTGAAATACACGGAGATGATCGCGAAAGAAACGATGCGGTTGTATCCGCCGGCTTATGCGGTCGGGCGCGAGGCGATTGAAGACACGGAGCTTGGTGGTTATGCGGTGCCGCGCAAGACGCAGCTTTTTGCGTTTCAGTGGGTCACGCATCGCGATCCGCGTTTCTTTGAACGTCCCGATGAGTTTGAGCCGGAGCGTTGGGCGAGTGAGTCAGTGGAGAAGATGCC
The DNA here is from genome assembly GCA_035279345.1 of Pyrinomonadaceae bacterium. GTDB lineage: Bacteria > Acidobacteriota > Blastocatellia > Pyrinomonadales > Pyrinomonadaceae > PSRF01. The sequence continues at coordinate 3,324 of DATEHX010000299.1, forward strand.
GAAGTATGCGTACTTTCCGTTTGGCGGTGGACCACGGCAGTGTATCGGTAACTACTTCGCGATGATGGAGGTCATACTGCTGCTCGCGACGATCGGGCAGCGGTTCAGGTTTTCACTTGCGGAAGGGGATCACGTGGAAGTGCTGCCGGTGCTTTCGCTGCGGCCGAAGAGTGGGATCAAAGTGAAGCTACTCCATCGCGCGCACAATTCTTCCCCACTCCTCGACAGTTAACGTCTCCGCACGTCGCTTCAATTCAACTCCGGCTTTACACAAAACAATACTCGCACCACCGTTGCGCTTCAGCACCTCGGCCAGATGACCGGACGCCTGCCTCAGATTATTCAAAATCGTCTTTCGTTTTTGTCTAAATCCAGCGCTCACAGTATCCCAAAACAAGTCCGAAAAAATCCCTGTCTTAAAACGCAACCGAATGACGCTACTCCAGACCTTTGGCGGCGGCCGGAATGCGCCTGGTCCAACATCAAACAGTTTTTCCGTCTCACAATAAGCCTCCATCAACACGGACAAGAAACCTCGTTCACTCGATCCCGCAGGCGCCATGATTCGTTCGACAACCTCACGCTGTAGCATCACGACCATTTCGGTCAGGCACGCACGCTGTTCGATCAGTCGCTGCAAAATTGCCGTCGAGATGTTGTACGGAAGATTGGCCACCAACCGCGCCTGATGCGCCGGTTCGATCTCGCGACAGAAGTCGGTCGTGAGCGCGTCCGCCATGACGAGTTTGAAGTTCGGAAAACTCCCGAACTGTTCGTTCAGCAACGGTGCGAGTTTGTCATCAAACTCCACCGCGATTACACGACCGGCGCGTTCGATAAGTTGTGCGGTGAGCGCACCGGTGCCTGGTCCGATTTCGATGATCGTTTCGTCGCGAACCGGCGCGAGCGCTTCGATGATGCGTTGAATTGTTCTCTTATCTCTGAGGAAGTGCTGGCCGAAACGTTTGGAAGGAATGGGTGGATCAGGGCTCACGTTGTTTGTCCCGCCGGATAGCCCGTGACTTCAATATCGCGGCCGTGCCGCAGCACTTCGACGCGTTCCAGTTCGAGCGCTTCAGCGATGTGTTCAACGCCTTCGCCGCCGACTGCTGCCGGCGCTTCGCTGCCGCCAATGATCTTCGGCGCGATAAATGCGCTGACTTTGTTTACGAGACCAGCATCAATAAATGAGCCGGCAATGGAAGCGCCGCCTTCGACGAGCACGCTTTGAATCGAACGACGACCTAGCTCGGCTAAAACCGACACAAGATTTAAAGGATCTAAAGAAAGGATCTCAACACCCTTATCCAACAAATCCGTGTTCTCTGATCTCCCAAAAACAAGCACCGGCGATTCACAGGTCGTTGTTGCTAATTTCGATTCCGGTGAAAGCTGCACCTTGTCGTCGAGCACCACCCTCACCAAGGGTCTTCGCCGTGGCAAACCGGAGCGATCGGTCAAAAGCGGATCGTCTTTCAAAACCGTTCCCGCGCCGACGAGGATCGCATCGTACGCATGCCGCAACTCATGCACGCGCGCGCGCGACTCCTCACCAGTCACCCAACGCGAATCCCCAGTGCGAGTAGCGATTTTTCCATCAAGCGACGCCGCAAACTTCAAATGCACAAACGGCTGCCCGGTGCGCATGTGATGCAGGTACGCCTCGTTCACTTGCGTCGCTTCCTCCGCGAGCACACCAGTCTCAACTTCAAGCCCTGCCGCACGCAGATGCGCAAAACCTTTGCCGGAAACTTTCGGATTGAGATCTTCGATTGGAGCAACGACGCGTTTAATACCCGCGGCGAGCAACGCATCAGTGCAGGGCGGCGTGCGGCCGTGATGAGCGTGTGGTTCGAGTGAAACGTAAGCCGTGCCGCCGCGCGCTTTCTCACCGGCAATCGCGAGCGCGATCGTCTCGGCGTGTTTCACTTCTTCGAAAATGTAGCAGCCTTCGCCAACCACCTCGCCACTGGCGCTGACAATCACACACCCGACGAGTGGTCCAGGACTGACTTGGCCCACGCCTCTCTTCGCAAGCTCCAGCGCTCGCGCCATCATGCGCCGATCAGTTTCGGTCATTAATTACCAAACAAACTATTCACGTATTGATGAGGATCAAACA